>JAOUHV010000021.1 GCA_029884425.1 Gammaproteobacteria bacterium | reverse complement strand
AGGCGAAGTGGGTGGCACAACACTCCCTGTTGTTTGCAGTGCGTCATGCGTCGCTAGAATTTAAACGTACGGCAAAATACGATGATTTGCTGGCGGTTAAAACCGAATTGATCTCTTCCAATCGTTTAAGTTTACATTTCCGCCAAGAAATTTATCGGATGCGCGCAGAAATGCTCGGGTTTGAGGCTGGCTGGAATATGCCGGACGGTATGGATGAACTGGTCTGTGAAGGTCTGGTCAAAATCGTGGTGTTGAGTGCAGATGGCATGCAGCCAAAGCGCATGTCAGTGGAATTGCTTGAGGAGATTATTTCGTGAATACCGATATGTCCGTCGTTGGACTGGTCATGGGCGCTTCGCCCGTAGTGCAACTGGTGATGTTGATGTTGCTGGGTGCATCGTTGTTGTCGTGGACAATCATTGTCGGCAAGTTCCGTTTGTTGCGACAGGCGAATATTTCGGTGGATGAATTTGAGAAAAAATTCTGGGGCACGTCAGATTTGTCCAGCCTGTTTAGCCAGGTATCACAAAATCAGCGCAAGCTCGGTGAAAACAGCCTGGAAACGATTTTTGTCGCGGGCTTTCGTGAATACGTTCGCCTGCGCAAGGATGATGCATTGTCGCCCCAGGTTGTCATTGAGGGTGTGCAGCGCAGTATGCGCGTTGCGCTGAATCGCGAAGTGGATGCGCTGGAAACCAATCTGCCGTTTTTGGCCACGGTGGGTTCGGCCAGTCCCTACATCGGCCTGTTTGGAACGGTGTGGGGGATTATGAATTCGTTCCGTGCGCTGGGTAATGCCAAGCAGGCAACCTTGTCGATGGTGGCTCCCGGTATTGCGGAAGCACTGATTGCGACGGCGATTGGTTTGTTTGCCGCGATTCCTGCGGTCATTGCCTACAATCGCTACGTGACAGACGTTGATCGCTTGACCACCCGGTGCGACGCGTTTTTTGAAGAGTTTTCCAATATTTTGCAGCGGCAGGCGCATAAGTAAATGTCAGTAGCGGCTCAAAGGAAGCACCGGCGACGCGCCAAGGCAGAGATCAATGTGGTGCCCTACATTGACGTTATGCTGGTGTTGTTGGTGATATTTGTGATTACCGCCCCGCTGTTGACGCAGGGCGTGACGGTGGAGTTGCCCAAGGCGGCGGCTGAGCCAATCAAAAACAGTGACGACAACATCGAACCTCTCGTGGTGACGGTTGACGTGAACGGAAATTATTACCTGAATATCGGCGATGCTCCCAAGAAGGCCATCGATCATCAGGAGCTGGTGAATAAGGTGGCGGCGTTGTTGCGCTATCAACCCAAAACACCGGTGTTGGTGCGTGGTGACAAGGATGTATCGTACGGCAAGGTGATAACCGCAATGGCATTGTTGCAAAAAGCCGGAGCGCCATCCGTGGGCTTGATTACCGAAGCACCTGACCCCATCAGACGGCCGCAGTAATGATCGGAATTATTCAAAAGTATCCCAAAGCGTTTGCGATTGCGTTGATTGCGCACATAGTGCTGTTGACGTTTTTTATTTTCAGTTTTGACTGGAGCAAGAAAGTCGCGCCGCCGCCACCAATTGAAGTGGTGCAGGCCGTGGCGGTGAATGAGCAGCAGGTGCAGGCTGAACTGGAAAAAATCCGCAATGACGAGCGCAAGCGCAAAGATGCGGAAGAAAACCGCGTTCGTGATTTGGAGCAAAAAGCTGACAATGCTCGTCGTGAGCGGGAAAAAGAGCAAGAGCGCCTGAAGGAAATTGAGCGCAAAAACAAAGAAGAATCCGAACGCACTCGCGCCCTAGAGGCGGAGCGGAAAAAGGTTGAAGAAAAGCGCAAGGCCGAGGAAAAGCGTGTCGCCGAAGTTCAGCGTAAAGCCGATGAAGCGCAGCGTAAGGCAGAAGAACAAAAACGACGCGCTGAAGAGGCTGAGAAAAAGCGCAAAGATGAAGAGCGTCGTCAATTAGAGGCAAAACAGCGCGAAGAAGAAGAGCGCATGCGTCAGCAGCAGTTGATGGAAGAGGAAAGCAAGCTTAGGGCGGCCGCCGACAAAGCCAAGGCGACAGCCATGGCCAGACAGATGCAGATGATGCGTTCTGCCATTGAGCGCCACTGGAATAAGGTTGGTTTGCGCAAAGGGGTTTCGTGTGTTGTGCGAATTCGTCTTTTGCCGACAGGTCAGGTGGCTGGTGTTGTGTTGAAAACCAGCAGTGGCGACTCGAAGTTTGATAATTCCGTACAAGATGCGATACTGCGTGCTCAGCCGTTGCCGATGCCCAGTGACAGAAGTCTGATAAATGAGTTCCGTGAAATAGAGTTGGAATTCATTAATAACTAAGGAACACAGTAGTGACAATGAAACGTTTTTTGTCGGCGGTGATGTTGATGTGGTTGTTTTCAACCGCCGCGCACGCCATTTTAAAAATCGAGATCACCGAAGGGATAGAAACCGCAGAGCCCATCGCCGTGGTGCCGTTTGCATTTGAAGGTGCCGTGCGGCCTACGGATAATGTTTCTCAGGTGGTGGCTGCTGATTTGTATCGCAGTGGCTATTTTAAGCCTATGCCTGAAAAAGACATGCTGGCCAAGCCTAGCGAGCCGAGCCAGGTTCGGTTTGAAAACTGGCGGATGATGAACATTCCCTACCTGGTTATCGGCAAAGTTATTGGTCAGGCTGGTGGAACATATACGGTGGAGTTTCGCTTGTACGATGTTTTCCGCGCCAAGCAGATGGCGGGCTTTCGTATGCCAGCGGTGGCAGATAAGCAGTTGCGGATGACGGCGCATCAGGTGGCGGACGTCATTTACGAGGCGATTACCGGTGAAAAAGGTGCATTCGCCACGCGTCTGGCCTACGTGCAAAAAATGCCGGCCAACTTCCAGGGCGCGCGCTACCGGTTGTACATTGCCGATTCGGACACAGAAAACGAAGTTCCGGTATTGGCATCCAAGAGTCCCATCTTTTCACCCACCTGGTCACCGGACAACACTAAACTTGCCTATGCAGTGGCGCGTGGAACGGGGCAATCGATCTATGTGTTCGACTTGAATAATCGCCGTTATGACCGATTGACGCGTTCCAGCGACAAATTTTCTGCTCCTGCGTGGTCGCCAGATGGAAAACAGTTGGCTATGGTAAAGTTAGCGAATGGTAGTTCCGATATTTACGTGATGGACATGGAGACCAAGCAATTGCGGCAAATTACCCGTCATTGGGCGATTGATACCGAGCCGCGCTGGTCGCCGGATGGGAAAACCTTGGTGTTCACCTCGGATCGCAGTGGTGGTCGACCACAAATATACATGACGGATTTATCGGGTTCGGATGTGAAGCGTTTGACATTTGAAGGCAAACAAAATCTGCGTGCCTCTTTTGCCCCGGACGGTCGCATGATAACCTTTGTAACTTTGAGCGACGACGGCAATCACAATATTGCAATTTACGACTTTGAGCGTGGCCGCACTGAAGTGCTGACTCGCGGGTCGCAGGGAGAGTATTGGCACGAGTCTCCCAGTTTTTCACCAAATGGTCGGATGATTATTTATTCGGCGGTGTGGAAGAAGAAAACGGTACTGGCGGTGGTTTCTAAAGATGGGCGCATTCATCAGCGTTTGTCCGCTCCGCCGGGAGGTATTGAGGTGTATGAGCCGGCTTGGTCGTCATTTCTGAATTAGCTTTAGGTCGGTGGCACGCCAGTTGGGTGTTTCCGAAACGTTGAAATTTGTATGAACTTTTTGTGAGGAGTGATAAATGAAACACGTTGCCAAGCTAGTTGTAGCTCTGGTCCCGTTGGTGCTGTTGATCGGGTGTGGTAGCAAAGGGCCTGCTGTCGAAACTAAAGAGCCTGAAGTTCAGATGCAGGCTGAAGACAGTGCGGTTCCGCTCGCAGAAGAAGCGACTCCGCTGGCTGCCGAAGACCGTAGCAGCCAAAGCTCCAAGCCTGTCGCGGATGATGCACTGGCTCAGCGCAAAATTTATTTCGATTTCGACAGTTCTGATGTCAAGCCAGAATATCGTCGAGTTATTGACGCGCACGCCAAGCATTTGGCGGCCAATCCAGATGCGACGGTGACCATCGAAGGGCATTGTGACGAGCGTGGTACGCGCGAATACAACATGGCTTTGGGTGAGCGTCGTGCAAATTCGGTATTGCGCATGCTGACTGCCAAAGGCGTGAGTGCGTCGCAGGTTCGTACGGTAAGTTTTGGTGAAGAAAATCCCGAAGTTGACGGTCACGATGAGTCTGCTTGGGTGAAAAATCGCCGCGCAATTTTTGTTTACTAATCGTTTGAAGTGGATGGAGTGTCTATGATTCGGTCATCCACGCGAGCGTTGGCCTGCGGCTTGATTGCCGCAGGCTGCCTTGTTTCCGTCAGCTTGCTGGCGGCTCCTCCAGTCGATACTTCCAGCATGACCATCGATCAGCGCATCAAGCGCCTTGAGCGGATGGCTGAAAATCAAAATGCAGCACAATTACAGGCGTCTATCGATCGTCTGGAACGCGAAGCAGAATCCCTGCGGGGCGATCTGGATGAAGCGCGGCATGCTCTGGAGCAGCTCAAGCGTCAGCAAAAAGATCTGTACATGGATGCTGATCAGCGATTGCAGCAGCTCGAATCCGGTGGCGGCAGTAGCAAGGGTGGTGTTGCGGTCGGTGTGCAGAGCGATGAAGCTGCTCCGGCAGAGAGTGTGAGCGAATTGAGTCTGGATGAGGCGGGCACTTACCAGAAGGCTTTTGCCGAACTGAAGGCCGGGCAGTATCAGCAGGCATTGGCGACTTTCCAGGGTTTTTTGCAAACCTATCCAGATGGCGCTTATGCTGACAATGCGCAGTATTGGCTGGGTGAGGTTTATTACGTGATGCGTAATTACCCGGCTGCGATTGAAGAGTTTGCAAAAGTTATCAAGAATTTCCCGGACAGTTCAAAAGTATCGGATGCCTATCTCAAGAGCGGTTTTGCCTATTACGAGCTCAAGGACTGGAAAAAGGCCCAGCAATCGCTGACGCAAGTTTTGCAGAAATTTCCCTCCAGTTCGGCGGCGCGTTTGGCCGAGCGTCGCGTCCAGCAGATGAAGCTGGACGGCCAGCTTTAGTTCTAAGCGCGTTTTATGACGGAAGCGCCGCGTTTACGCATTACCGAAATATTCCATTCGCTTCAGGGCGAGTCTCGCACGGTGGGGTTGCCGACAACATTTGTGCGGTTGACCGGCTGTCCGTTGCGCTGTGTCTATTGTGATACCACTTATTCTTTTCAAGGCGGCGAGTGGCTGGCGTTGGACGATGTGCTGGCCCGTGTCCGGCAGTTTCCTGCGCGACACGTGTGTGTGACCGGGGGTGAGCCGCTGGCGCAAAAGGCCTGTCTGAATTTGCTGACTCGTTTGTGTGACGAAGGCTATGTTGTATCGCTGGAAACGAGTGGTGCGCTGGATATCTGTCAGGTTGATTCGCGCGTGCATCGCGTGATGGATCTGAAGGGGCCATCCTCCGGTGAGCAGGAAAAAAATCACCTGCCGAATATTGCATGCCTGAACGCGGCTGATGAAGTCAAATTTGTTATTGCTCATCGAGAAGATTTCGATTGGGCGGTTGCGATGATGGCGCAATATCAATTGGATGCGCGCTGCGACGTTCTGTTTTCGCCCAGTTTTGGCTTGATTGAGCCTAAAGTGCTGGCGCAGTGGATTTTGGATGCCGGGCTGAATGTGCGCATGCAACTGCAATTGCATAAGCTCATTTGGGGCGACGAAAAGGGGCGCTAGATGAAAAAGGCGATTGTGCTTTTGTCTGGCGGGCTGGATTCGTCAACGGTTTTGGCGATTGCTCAGGAGCAAGGGTATGAATGTTATACCCTGAGTTTTGACTACGGTCAGTTGCATCGGGCAGAGCTTGAGGCATCAGGGCGACTTTCGCAGCAGATGGGGGCGGTTCAGCATAAGGTTGTTTCGCTGGGTTTGCGCGATATTGGTGGTTCGGCGTTAACTGATGACAGTATTGCGGTGCCGACCGATCCTGGTGTCGGGATTCCTGTGACCTACGTGCCGGCGCGTAATACGGTGTTTCTTGCCTTGGCGCTGGGGTGGGCGGAGGTGCTGGGGAGTTTTGATATTTTCATTGGCGTTAATGCAGTGGACTATTCTGGTTATCCGGATTGCCGCCCAGAGTTTATAGCTGCCTTCGAGTCGTTGGCGCAGTTGGCGACCAAAGCGGGTGTGGAGGGTGGCCGTTTTCACATTCATACCCCGCTGATCAGTATGAGCAAGGCGGAAATCATCCAATGCGGTCAGCGTTTGGGGGTGGACTATTCCCAGACAACCTCCTGCTATGCGGCGGATGCGGCAGGGCGGGCCTGTGGACGATGCGATGCTTGTCGTCTGCGTCGAGTAGGCTTTGAGCAGGCCGGCGTGCCGGATCCTACCCACTACCAGCCATAATTGGCTGATATCTGCAGTATCTCCCCATTTTTTCAATAAGTTACAGTGTTTTATCATGGAAAGGCTGTGCTGCTGGCTGTGTTGGCAAAAAATACCGACAGGCGGATTACTGCAGCCCCGGGCCGAGCTGAATTTGATCGAATAACACCGTTTGCTGATTTTTTGTGCGCAGTTGATTGTTTTCACATCACTTGGCTTATCTTTGAGAAACTTAATGGGTTTTAAGGGGTTGCGTTTTAAATTTAAACGGGTATTATACGCGCACTTCTCGGGCCGTTAGCTCAGTCGGTAGAGCAGCGGACTTTTAATCCGTTGGTCCTGCGTTCGAGTCGCAGACGGCCCACCATATTTTTAAAGCCCCGCGTGGCGGGGCTTTTTTGCACCATCTGAATGCTGTGCAGGTTGTTTTTTGCGGGTAGATGGTGTGCGTGAATGGGAAAACTAGGGTTTTCTCTTCTCCAGATGATTGACACTGGTTGTCTCATTGGGGAGAATACACGGCTGTTTTTGGAGGGGTTCCCGAGCGGTCAAAGGGATCAGACTGTAAATCTGACGGCTCTGCCTTCGAAGGTTCAAATCCTTCCCCCTCCACCATATTATGAGTTGCGCAAGTTGAATTGCCGAGCGGTCGCGCAGCTAAGAGTGCTGCGGGTGTAGTTCAATGGTAGAACCTCAGCCTTCCAAGCTGATGACGTGGGTTCGATTCCCATCACCCGCTCCAAAAGGTTTAGGCCCATGTAGCTCAGGGGTAGAGCACTTCCTTGGTAAGGAAGAGGTCCCCGGTTCAATTCCGGGCATGGGCTCCACGAAATTGATATTTGGCTTGTTGTTTTTTTAAAGTTTGGCATAGAGGGCGTCTCCCATGGCTAAAGGTAAATTTGAACGTACTAAACCGCACGTTAACGTAGGTACAATCGGCCACGTTGACCACGGTAAGACGACACTGACTGCAGCGATCACCAAGTGTATGGCTGAGAAGTTTGGCGGTGAGTTTAAGGCGTATGACCAGATCGACGGTGCGCCAGAAGAGCGCGCTCGTGGTATCACGATCTCTACTGCACACGTTGAGTACGAATCTGCCAATCGCCACTACGCCCACGTAGACTGCCCTGGGCACGCTGACTATGTTAAAAACATGATCACTGGTGCGGCGCAGATGGATGGCGCGATCCTGGTATGTTCTGCTGCTGACGGCCCCATGCCTCAGACTCGCGAGCACATCCTGTTGTCTCGCCAGGTAGGCGTTCCTTACATCGTAGTGTTCATGAACAAAGCGGACATGGTTGACGATGCTGAACTGCTGGAACTGGTAGAGATGGAAGTTCGCGAGCTGCTGTCTTCTTACGACTTCCCGGGTGATGACATTCCTGTGATCGTTGGTTCTGCGCTGAAAGCGCTGCAAGGCGATCAGTCTGAAATCGGTGTACCATCGGTTCACAAGTTGGTTGAGGCCATGGACAGCTACATTCCACAGCCAGAGCGTGCAATTGACGGCGCGTTCCTGATGCCTGTAGAAGACGTATTCTCTATTTCTGGTCGTGGTACCGTAGTTACTGGTCGTATCGAGCGCGGTATCGTGAAGGTGGGTGACGAGGTTGAAATCGTCGGTATCCGCCCAACGATCAAGACCACCTGTACTGGTGTTGAAATGTTCCGTAAGCTGCTTGACCAAGGTCAGGCGGGTGATAACGTGGGTGTGCTGCTGCGTGGTACCAAGCGTGAAGAAGTTGAGCGTGGCCAGGTTCTGTGTAAGCCAGGTTCAATCAAGCCGCACACCAAGTTCCAAGCTGAAGTGTACGTGTTGAGCAAAGAAGAGGGTGGTCGTCACACGCCATTCTTCAATGGCTACCGTCCTCAGTTCTACTTCAGCACCACGGACGTCACGGGTTCTTGTGATCTGCCCGAGGGTGTAGAGATGGTTATGCCTGGTGATAACGTAGCAATGGTTGTTACTCTGATCGCACCGGTTGCGATGGAGGAAGGTCTGCGCTTCGCTATCCGTGAAGGTGGCCGTACCGTAGGTGCGGGTGTTGTTGCCAAAGTTGTTGAGTAAATATAATCATGAGCGCTAGCCAAAATATCCGTATTCGCCTTAAGGGATTTGATCATCGTCTGATTGATCAGTCCACTAAGGAGATCGTAGAAACTGCAAAGCGTACCGGTGCCCAGGTCCGTGGCCCGATTCCTTTGCCGACCAAAATCGAGAAATTCACTCTGTTGATTTCTCCGCATGCTGACAAAGATGCACGTGAACAGTACGAAATCCGTACCCACAAGCGTCTGCTGGATATCGTTGATCCTACAGACAAAACTGTGGATGCGCTGATGAAACTGGACTTGGCTGCCGGCGTAGATGTTCAGATTAAACTGAACTAATTTACTTTCTAGGTGGTTTTCTGGTAATATTCGCCTCCCTGAATTTAGGGTGGCGAATTTTTTATATATTTTTTAATGCTAAACAGCGCCAATCAATCGAAATTGGTGCGGTGAGGATAGAAAAATGACTTTAGGTGTCGTTGGTCGTAAACACGGTATGACGCGCGTGTTCACCGAAGCTGGTGAATTTGTGCCCGTAACCGTGATTGAAGTAGAGCCAAATCGCATATCTCAGATTAAGTCTGTAGACTCCGACGGCTATCGTGCCGTGCAGGTAACTGTGGGCAATCGTCGTGCCAGTCGCGTAAACAAGGCGGCTGCTGGCCATTTTGCCAAGGCTGGTGTAGAAGCTGGTCGTGGCTTGTGGGAGTTCCGTTTGGCCGAAGGCGAAGGCGAAGGTCTTGAGCTGGGTGGTCAAGTCTCCCTGGGTATGTTTGAAGCGGGTCAGAAAGTGGATGTAACCGGTACCTCTATCGGTAAAGGTTTCGCAGGCACAATCAAGCGTCATCATTTTGCCGCTCAAGATGCCACACATGGTAACTCTTTGAGTCATCGTGCTCCTGGTTCTATCGGTCAGAACCAGTCGCCTGGTCGCGTATTCAAGGGCAAGAAAATGTCTGGTCACTTGGGTAACGTGCGCCGTACTGCTATGTCTCTGGAAGTAGTGCGTGTTGATGCGGATCGCAACTTGTTGTTGATCAAAGGCGCTGTTCCTGGCTCCAAAGGTGGTGACGTGGTTGTCCGTCCCGCCGTTAAAGGTAGCAGGTAAGGAGATTAAGCGATGGCGATTAAATTGAAAACAGTCGGTGGCGCTGCTCCCGTAGAAGTTTCCGACGAAGTGTTTGGCCGCGAATTTAACGAAACGCTGGTTCATCAGGTAGTTGTGGCTCACATGGCTGGCGGTCGTGCCGGTACACGTGGTCACAAGTCCCGTGCTGATGTTGCTGGCGGTGGTGCCAAGCCATTCCGTCAAAAAGGCGGCGGTCGTGCGCGTGCAGGTTCTATCCGTAGCCCATTGTGGCGTACCGGTGGTAAAACCTTCGCGTCGACCAATCAGAACTACAGTCAGAAAGTAAATAAGAAAATGCGTATCGCAGCAATGCGCGCAATTTTCTCCGAGCTGGCACGCCAGGATCGTCTGGTAGTAGTAGATTCTTTGGCTCTGGATGCACCCAAGACCAAGTCTTTGGTTGGCAAGCTGAAGGGTTATGGAATTGGTGAAGCGTTGTTGGTAACAGAGCAGTTCGACGAGAACTTGTATCTGTCTGCACGCAACCTGATTAATGTCGAAGTGCGCGAAGCAGCCAAGGTTGATCCTGTAAGTTTGGTGGCTTTCCCACAAGTGGTTGTCACTGCAGGTGCAATCAAGAAAATTGAGGAGATGCTGGGATGAATCAAGAACGTTTGATGAAAACCATTTTGGCCCCTCACGTTTCCGAGAAGTCTAGCGGATTGGCAGAAGGCGCGAATCAGTTTGTTCTGAAGGTTGCTGTTGATTCTACCAAGCTGGAAATCAAAAAAGCGGTAGAGGCAATGTTTGAGGTTAAGGTTGACCAGGTTCGTGTGGTTAACGTTAAGGGCAAAGTCAAAGGTCGTGCCACTGCTCGTACAGGGCGTCGTCCGGACTGGAAGAAAGCCTACGTCAAGCTGGCTGCAGGTCAAAACATTGACCTGATGGGCGCGGAATAAGAGCGAAAGGTAGCTAACAATGGCAGTAGTAAAAACAAAACCTACTTCACCTGGACGCCGCTTTTTGGTCAAGATCGTAGGTGAAGAGCTTCATAAGGGCAAGCCACATGCAGGCTTGGTTGAGAAGCAGATCCAGAAGTCCGGTCGTAATAACCTGGGCCGTATCACCGTGCGTCATCGTGGGGGTGGTCACAAGCACCATTACCGCGTTGTTGACTTCAAGCGCAACACCAAAGACGGTATCGCGGGTACAGTAGAGCGTTTAGAATACGATCCGAATCGTACGGCGCACATTGCGTTGGTTTGTTATGCAGATGGTGAGCGCGCGTACATTATCGCGCCAAAAGGTCTGCAGGCGGGCGACGTTGTTGTGGCTGGCGAAGCTGCGGAAATCAAAGTTGGTAACAGTATGGCGCTGCGCAATATCCCAGTGGGTAGCGTTGTGCACTGTGTTGAGATGCGTCCAGGCAAGGGAGCCCAGTTGGCTCGTAGCGCCGGTGCATCAGTGCAGTTGGTTGCTAAAGAAAATACTCATGTAATGTTGCGTCTGCGCTCCGGTGAAATCCGTCGCGTGCTGGCAGATTGCCGCGCTACCATGGGCGAAGTTAGCAACACAGAGCACAATTTGCGTTCAATCGGCAAAGCCGGTGCGAAACGCTGGAAAGGCATTCGTCCCACTGTACGTGGTGTAGCGATGAACCCTGTAGACCATCCGCATGGTGGTGGTGAGGGTCGTACCTCTGGTGGTCGTCATCCCGTGTCTCCATGGGGTACCCCAACCAAGGGTTACAAGACTCGCTCAAACAAGCGTACAGATAAGATGATTGTGCGTCGTCGTAAGTAATTCGGATAAGAGGAATAGTTATGCCACGTTCAATTAAAAAAGGCCCGTTTATTGACGAGCACTTGTTGAACAAGGTTAATAAGGCTGTTGAAAATAACGAGCGACGCCCAATCAAAACTTGGTCTCGCCGTTCCATGATCCTGCCCAACATGATTGGGTTGACGATCGCCGTGTATAACGGTAAACAGCATGTGCCTGTGTTAGTAAACGAAAATATGGTTGGCCACAAGTTAGGCGAGTTCTCCCTTACCCGCACATACCGCGGTCATGGGACGGACAAGAAAGTCACTAAGCGCTAAGAGGGTTAGACGATGCAAGTGAACGCTAAATTACGTTTTGCGCGTATCTCTCCGCAGAAAGCGCGACTGGTTGCTGACCAGGTTCGTGGAAAGCCTGTAGAGAAAGCGCTGCAGTTGCTGACATTCAGCGACAAAAAAGCTGCGCATGTTATTCGTAAAGTAGTTGAATCCGCGATTGCGAATGCTGAACACAACGATGGTGCCGACATTGATGAGCTGAAAATTGCTAGCATCATGGTTGATGAAGGTCCTGCGTACAAGCGCATTCAGCCGCGTGCCAAAGGTCGTGCGAATCGCATTCTGAAAAGAACCAGTCACATTACTGTGACTGTGGCGGACAGCTAAGAGGAATTATTATGGGTCAGAAAGTACATCCTACCGGTTTCCGCTTGGGGATAGTTACCGATTGGAACTCCAAGTGGTATGCCGACAGCAAGGACTATGCGAACCTGTTGAATAACGACTTGGAAGTTCGCCGGTTCCTGCGTGAAAAACTGAAGCACGCGTCTGTGAGCAAAATCGAGATTTCTCGTCCAGCTCGCAATGCGCGCATTACCATTCACACTGCCCGTCCTGGTATCGTGATTGGTAAAAAAGGTGAAGATATCGAACGTCTGCGCAGCGATGTTTCTGCGATGATGGGGATTCCTGTTCACCTGAATATCGAAGAAATCCGCAAGCCTGAACTGGATGCTCGTCTGGTTGCTGAAGGTGTTGCCCAGCAGTTGGAAAAGCGTATCATGTTCCGCCGTGCGATGAAGCGCGCTGTAACGAACACAATGCGTCTGGGTGCGGAAGGTATTCGTATCAATGTTTCTGGTCGCTTGAACGGTGCAGAAATCGCGCGCATGGAGTGGTATCGTGAAGGTCGCGTGCCATTGCACACTCTGCGTGCAGACATTGATTACGGCACCGCTGAAGCTCTGACTACTTACGGCATCATTGGCGTAAAAGTCTGGATCTTCAAAGGCGAGGTGTTTGATAAAGGAGCAGTGGTTGCTGAAGAGGCTCCAGCCAAGCCAGCGAAAGCTGCCGCTAAGAAGGCACAGGGGTAAGGCACATGTTACAGCCTAAGCGCACTAAATTTCGGAAAGTTTTTAAAGGACGTAACCGTGGTTGGGCCGCTAGCGGCAATAAATGCAGCTTCGGTGACTTTGGTTTGAAGGCCACAGGACGTGGTCGTATTACCGCGCGTCAGATCGAGGCCGCACGTCGTGCGATGACTCGTCACATCAAGCGTGGCGGTAGAATTTGGATCCGGATCTTCCCAGACAAGCCCATTACCGAAAAGCCCCTAGAAGTTCGTATGGGTGCCGGTAAAGGTAATGTTGAATACTGGGTGGCCGAGGTTCAGCCTGGCAAGATGCTGTATGAGATGGAAGGTGTTTCTGAAGAAGAAGCGCGTGAAGCATTCCGTCTTGCTGCAGCCAAATTGCCTGTAGGCACTACATTTGTGAGTCGCACGGTGATCTGATGAAAGCGAATGAATTAAGAAGTAAGAGCGTTGATGCTCTGACCGAGCAACTGCATGGTTTGTTGAAAGAGCAGTTCACTCTGCGCATGCAGCACGCAACCGGTCAACTGGGTCAAAGTCACAGCTTGAAACAGGTGCGTCGTGATATCGCACGTGTTAAGACTGTGATCAATGCAAAGAAACGTGAAGGTGGCGCTGCATGAGTGTTCAAGAAAAAACTCGTACCGTAGTGGGTCGTGTTGTCAGCAACAAAATGGACAAGTCCATTACAGTGCTGGTTGAGCGCAAAGAGCCTCACCCACTTTACGGTAAATTTGTTAAGCGCTCCACCAAGTTGCATGCTCATGATGAGGGCAATGTCTGTCAAGAAGGCGACCTGGTTGCCATCGTTGAGACTCGCCCGATTTCAAAATTGAAAACATGGCGCTTGGTTGAAGTTTTAGAAAAGACCAAATAAATCAAAGTGTTGAAGAAGGTGTTGCTTCTTCAACATTCCTCCGGAAGCGAACGGGATGTCGGTGGCTCAACGATGGGCTTCCAAGTGCATTATAGGTGTGCTAGAATCCTGCGCCTTTTCGGGGTGAATCAAATGGGATTGGAGACTGTCCATGATTCAAATGCAAACAACACTTGACGTGGCTGACAACAGTGGTGCCAAGCGCGTTCAGTGTATAAAAGTGTTAGGCGGTTCCAAGCGTCGTTACGCTGGAATTGGCGATGTTATTAAAGTGAGCATCAAAGAAGCCTTGCCCCGTGGCAAAGTTAAAAAGGGTGATGTCTTTAATGCTGTGGTGGTCCGCACTCGTAAGGGTGTGCGTCGCGCTGATGGTTCTGTTATCCGTTTTGACGGAAATGCAGCAGTGCTGTTGAACAATAACCTTCAGCCCATTGGTACTCGTATCTTCGGCCCGGTGACTCGTGAGTTGCGTACAGACAACTTTATGAAGATCATCTCCCTGGCGCCTGAAGTGCTGTAAGGTAGAGAGAGTTCGGCTATGCGTAAGATTCGTAAAGGTGATGACGTCGTTATCACCGCAGGTAAAGATAAAGGTAAGCGTGGGTCCGTAACTCGCGTTACCGCTGATGATCGCGTTTTCGTCGAAGGTTCAAACATGGTTAAACGCCATGTGAAGGCCAACCCGATGGCGAATCAGCCAGGCGGTATTATTGAGAAAGAAGCGTCTTTGCATGTTTCCAACGTGGCGATTTTTAATCCCAAGACTAACAAGGGTGATCGCGTTGGAATTAAGGTCCTGGAAGATGGTCGCAAAGTTCGTTTCTTCAAGTCTAATAACGAACTAGTAGACATTTGACGGGTAGATCCATGGCAAGGTTGAAACAAGTTTACAAAGATACCGTGGTGCCAAAGCTGCAGAAGCAGTTTAATTACTCCAGCAGTATGGCTGTGCCACGTATCGAAAAAATCACACTCAATATGGGTGTGGGTGAAGCGGTTGGCGACAAGAAAGTTCTGGATTTCGCTGTGGCAGATATGACCAAGATTGCAGGTCAAAAGCCAGTGATTACCAAGGCTCGCAAGTCGGTTGCTGCGTTTAAAATTCGTGATCAGTGGCCTATCGGTTGTAAAGTAACGCTGCGCAATGAACAGATGTATGAGTTTTTGGATCGTCTGATCAATATTGCGATTCCGCGCGTGCGTGACTTCCGTGGTTTGAATGGTCGTTCATTTGATGGCCGTGGAAACTACAGCATGGGTGTTAAAGAGCAGATTGTGTTTCCTGAGATCGAGTTTGACAAGATCGACAAGTTGCGTGGTATGGATATTACCATTACTACGACTGCTCGCACCGATGAAGAAGGTCGTGCATTGTTGGCGGCGTTTAACTTTCCATTTAAGAATTAAGGGTCGAGCATATGGCTAAGAAAAGCATGCTAAACCGCGAGATTAAGCGTAAGCGCACAGTGGAAAAATTTGCCGCTAAGCGTACAGCGTTGAAAGCAGTTATGTCCGACATGAGCTTGTCTCAGGAAGAACGTGATGCAGCTCGCCTGAAATTTCAACGTCTGCCGCGCGATGCAAGTCGTTGCCGTATGCATAATCGCTGTCGCGTGACTGGTCGTCCGCACGGCTATTATCGCAAATTTGGTTTAGCTCGTAACAAGCTGCGTGAGCACGCCATGCGTGGCGACATTCCAGGCTTGGTAATGTCGAGCTGGTAACAGGATAAAGGGGTATTTGCTGTGTCAATGTCAGATCCTATTGCGGACATGTTAACGCGCATTCGTAATGCGCATTCCGCTGAAAAGTCCGAGGTTAGCATGCCGGCTTCCAAGACCAAGAAAGCCATTGCTGATCTGTTGAAACAAGAAGGCTACATTAAAGACTGTGCGGTCGCTTCTGTTGAAGGTAAGAGCATTCTTACCATCGCACTGAAGTACCACGGTGGTAAGCCTGTAATTGATGAGCTGAAGCGTGTAAGTCGCCCAGGTCTGCGTATTTACAAAGGCGCTGGCGAGATACCAAAGGTACGCGCTGGCTTGGGTGTGGCAGTTGTGTCTACGTCCCAGGGTATTATGTCCGATCGGGCTGCGCGTAAAGCGGGTATCGGCGGCGAAGTTATTTGCTTCGTAGCCTAAGGAGAACTTGCGATGTCACGTATTGCTAAGAATCCCGTTACTCTGCCCAAAGGCGTAGAAGCCAGTATCCAAGGGCAAGTAGTAGCGGTAAAAGGCCCCAAGGGCGCGTTGACGCTGAATGTTCATAAAGACGTCACGGTAGCTAACGCGGAAGGTACAGTAACCTTTGCTCCGCGCAACAGCTCCAAGGGTGCATCTGCGCAAGCAGGTACCGCCCGTGCGTTGGTTAACAATATGGTTGTTGGTGTGTCCAAAGGTTTTGAGAGAAAGCTGCGTCTGGTAGGTGTTGGTTACCGTGCGCAGGCTCAGGGCAAGAAGTTGAACTTGTCATTGGGCTTTTCTCATCCGGTTGAATTTGTTGTGCCCGAAGGCATTGCTGTAGAGACACCCAGTCAGACTGAAATTCTGGTTAAGGGTGTGGATAGGCATATGGTTGGTCAGGTAGCTGCCAACATCCGTGCTTATCGTTCTCCTGAGCCTTACAAAGGTAAGGGCGTTCGTTACGACGATGAAACCGTAGTAATGAAAGAAGCCAAGAAGAAATAAAGGCTGAATCATGGAAAAGAAAATTAAACGTTTGCGCCGGGCAGTTAAGCCTCGCGCTAAGATCCGCGAACTGGGTGCTGCTCGCTTGTGTGTGCACCGTACCCCTCGCCACATCTACGCACAGTTGATCGCAGCTGATGGCAGCAATGTCATTGCCGCAGCATCAACCAACGAGAAGGCGGTTCGCGAAGGTATGAAATACACCGGTAACGTTGATGCTGCCGCAGCGATTGGTAAGTTGATCGCAGAGCGCGCTGTTGAGAAAGGCGTGTCCGAAGTTGCTTTTGATCGTTCAGGTTTTAAGTATCACGGACGCATCAAAGCCCTGGCAGATGCCGCGCGTGAAGCCGGATTGAAATTCTAAAAAGGGTTGATTATGTCTAATTTCGAAGCAGCACCAAGCAAAGACGATTTGCTGGAAAAGTTGGTCGCGGTAAACCGCGTTGCCAAAGTGGTAAAAGGTGGTCGTCAATTTGCGTTTGCCGCACTGACAGTGGTTGGTGATGGTAAAGGCCGCGTAGGTTTTGGTACAGGCAAAGCGCGTGAAGTTCCAGTTGCCATTCAGAAGGCGATGGACCAAGCACGTAGAAGCATGGTTACTGTAAAACTGAACGAAACAACTCTGCAGCACCCAGTGTTTTCCCGTCATGGTGGTTCCAAGGTCTACATGCAGCCTGCTTCGGATGGTACAGGTATCATTGCTGGTGGCGCGATGCGCGCAGTATTGGAAGTTGCTGGCGTGCATAACGTATTGGCTAAGTGCGTTGGTTCAACCAATCCGATTAACGTGGTTCGCGCTACTGTTAAGGGTTTGGCGGAAATGACTTCTCCGGAAGATGTTGCAGCCAAGCGCGGTAAGACCGTTAAAGAAATTTTGGAATAAGATCATGAGTGCGAAGAAGCTGAAAGTTACGCTGGTACGCAGCACAAACGGTCGCTTGGCAGCGCATAAAGCGTGCGTTGCTGGTCTCGGATTACGTCGCATTCGTCACTGCGTTGAAGTGATGGATACGCCTGAGAATCGCGGCATGATTAATAAAGTCAACTACATGTTGAAGGTAGAGGAAGCTTGATCATGCAACTGAATACATTGAAGCCAGCTCCTGGTTCGCGTGTTCGCGCTAGACGCGTTGGTCGCGGTATTGGTTCTGGTTTGGGTAAAACTTGTGGCCGTGGTCATAAAGGTCAAACTGCTCGTACCGGTGGTAAAATCCGCCCAGGTTTCGAGGGTGGTCAACAGCCTCTGCAGCGTCGTTTGCCAAAAGTTGGTTTTAACTCACGCTCCAAGCCGTTTGTTGCAGAAATTCGTTTGCACGAAATTGCCAAAATCGAAGGCAGTGTTGCAAGCATGGAAACTCTGCGTGCAGCTGGTTTGATTGGTGAGAAGATTGAACGCGTTAAAGTAATTTTGGCTGGTGAAATTGCTCGTGCAATCACTGTAAGCGGGTTGGGCGTGACTAGCGGCGCCAAAGCAGCGATTGAAGCTGCTGGCGGTAAAGTGGAGGCCTGATGGGGTCCTCACGCCAGGCGATGGCAGCCAGCCTAGCTGGCGGCAAACTTACTGAATTACGCCAACGCCTCTTGTTTGTACTTGGGGCGTTGATTGTATTTCGCATTGGTGCGCATATTCCTGTGCCCGGCATTGATCCGGTAGCATTGGCGCAAATGTTTGAGCAGCAGAAGGGCACCATTCTGGACATGTTTAACATGTTCTCGGGTGGCGCACTGGGACGCTTGTCGGTATTTGCGTTGGGCGTAATGCCTTATATCTCGGCATCGATTATTGTGCAGCTACTGAGCTCGGTTTGGCCGAAGCTTGAGCAGCTCAAGAAAGAAGGCGAGTCTGGTCGACGGAAGATTACCCAGTACACGCGCTATTTGACGCTGGTATTGGCAACCTTCCAAGCCATTGGTGTATCCATTGCCCTGCAATCGCAGCGTATTGGTAATGCTAGTGTTGTCATTGAACCTGGTCCCTTGTTCGTGATTACTTGTGTGATTACGCTGGTTGCCGGGACGATGTTCCTGATGTGGCTGGGTGAGCAAGTGACCGAGCGCGGCATAGGTAATGGTATTTCCATCATTATCTTTGCTGGTATCGTGGCGGGCCTGCCTTCTGCGTTAGGTGGGACACTTGAGCTGGGTCGTACCGGTGAATTGAGTTGGTTTGCCATTCTGGCGCTGTTGGCGCTGGCCTTGGCGGTCACTTATTTTGTGGTGTTTGTTGAGCGCGGTCAGCGCCGCATCACCGTGAATTACGCGAAAAGACAGCAGGGAAATAAGCTGTACGCCGGTGGCACTAGCCACTTGCCGTTGAAAGTTAACATGGCAGGCGTTATTCCCCCGATTTTCGCGTCGAGTATCATACTCTTCCCTGCGACGCTGGGCGGCTGGTTTGGCAGCAGCAGTGAGAGTATGGATTGGTTGAAGGACCTGGCGTCTACGTTGTCTCCGGGCCAACCAATGTATGTCATGCTGTATGCGGTGGCGATTGTGTTTTTCTGCTTCTTTTACACCGCGTTGGTGTTTAACCCAAAAGATACAGCAGATAACTTAAAGAAATCTGGGGCATTTATACCGGGCGTACGCCCAGGTGATAAAACTGCTCAGTATATCGACAAAATCATGTCACGCCTGACTCTGGTTGGTGCGTTGTACATTACGGCGGTGTGCTTGTTGCCAGAGTTCTTGATTTTGTACTGGAACGTTCCATTTTACTTTGGTGGAACTTCGTTATTGATCGTTGTCGTGGTGATCATGGATTTTATGGCCCAAACCCAAGCACATCTGATGTCTCATCAGTATGAAGGCATCATGAAGAAGGCCAATCTGAAATCCCATGGCAGAAGCGGCTTGGTTCGCTAAGCCTAGACAGTTTGTTGGAGTCGGAACAATGAGAGTTAGAGCCTCTGTTAAAAAAATTTGCCGTAAATGCAGAGTAGTTAAGCGTAAGGGTGTAATCCGTGTGATCTGTGCCGATGCTCGTCATAAGCAGCGTCAGGGATAATATCCACTTGATTTACTAGGCAAAGATAGGTAGAATTCCGCGGCTCAAAGAACGCCGGGAAGATTTAGGAGAATTGAAGTAATGGCGCGTATCGCTGGAGTTAACGTTCCGGATAAGAAACATGCGGTTATCGCATTGACTTATATTTACGGTATTGGTCACACCCGCGCAAAAGCTATCTGTGAAGCGGCTGGTGTTGAACCTGCGGTCAAGATCAGTGATCTTTCCGAAGAGAAGGTCGAAGCTTTGCGTACAGAGGTAGGCAAGTTCACTGTTGAAGGTGACTTGCGTCGTGAAGTGTCGATGAGTATCAAGCGTTTGATGGATTTGGGCTGCTACCGCGGCATCCGCCACCGTCGTGGTCTTCCACTGCGCGGTCAACGCACCCGTACCAACGCGCGTACCCGTAAGGGACCACGTCGCTTGGTTAAGAAGCAATAATAGACTTAGGGTCAACGAGTTATGGCTAAAGCAACCAAACCTGTCCGCAAACGCGTCAAGAAGAATGTTTCTGACGCTGTAGCGCACATTCATGCCTCATTTAATAACACAATCGTGACTATCACGGATCGCCAGGGCAATACATTGAGCTGGGCGACCTCTGGTGGTTCCGGTTTCCGCGGTTCACGTAAGAGCACTCCTTTTGCTGCCCAGGTGGCCGCAGAGCGTGCTGGTCGTGCTGCTCAAGAATTTGGCGTCAAAAATGTAGACGTCATGGTGAAGGGCCCCGGCCCAGGTCGCGAATCAGCTGTTCGTGCGCTGAATATCGTTGGCTTTAAAATCAATAACATCGTAGATGTGACGCCCATTCCGCACAACGGTTGCCGTCCATCTAAGAAACGTCGAGTATAGACCGGGAGTCCACTGTGGCGAAGTATATAGGATCTAAGTGCCGCTTGTGCCGTCGTGAAGGGCAGAAGCTGTTTTTGAAAGGTGAGAAGTGCTTCACCAGCAAGTGTGCAATGGAGAAACGTCCATTCCCACCTGGTCAGCACGGTCAACGCCGTGGTCGTCTTTCTGATTATGCTACGCAGTTGCGTGAGAAGCAGAAGGTGCGTCGTATTTATGGCATCCTGGAAGGCCAGTTCAGACTGTACTACCAAGAAGCAGATCGCGGTAAGGGTTCAACAGGCGAGAGATTGCTGCAGTTGTTGGAAAGCCGCCTAGATAACGTTGTTTACCGGATGGGGTTTGCTGCTTCTCGTTCCGAAGCGCGTCAGTTGGTCCGTCACAAGAGTATTTTGGTAAATGGTCGCACTGTGACTATCCCTTCTTACCAAGTGAAGGCTGACGACGTTGTTGCGGTCACGGGTGCTTCTAAAGAACAGCTGCGCGTTAAAGCAGCGGCTGACGCTGCGCAACAGCGCGGCATCGCTGACTGGTTGAGCGTTGATGTTAAGAAACTTGAAGGTGTGTTCCGTAACGTTCCTGAACGTTCTGATCTGCCATCTGACATCAACGAACAGTTGATTGTAGAGTTGTACTCTAAGTAATCCTAGCTAGCGGGAAGAGGACCCTTCATGCAAACTGCGATAGGCGAATTGTTAAAACCACGTTTAGTGGATGTTCAGAAGTTATCAGAGACTCGTGCGAAAGTAACTTTGGAACCGCTGGAGCGTGGCTTTGGTCATACTCTTGGTAACGCCTTGCGCCGTATTTTATTGTCCTCAATGACCGGTGCTGCGGTCACAGAAATTGAGATCGAAGGCGTATTGCACGAGTACAGTGCAATTGAAGGTGTGCAGGAAGACGTAATCGAAATTCTGCTGAATCTGAAGGAACTTGCCATCCGTATGGCAACCAATGGTGAAGCAACTCTGACCCTGAACAAAAAGGGTCCTGGTCCTGTTACCGCTGGTGATATTCAATTGGTTAACGGCGTAGAAATCGTTAATCCAGGTCATGTTATCGCAAATCTGACCAAGTCAGGCTCGTTGAACATGATCATCAAGGTTGCAACAGGTCGTGGCTACCAGCCTTCGACGGCTCGTGCGGACAATGAAGATCGTCCAATTGGTCGTCTGCTGGTGGATGCATCCTTCAGCCCCATCAAGCGCGTGTCTTACAATGTTGAGGCTGCGCGTGTGGATCAGCGTACCGATTTGGACAAGCTGATTCTGGAGCTGGAAACTAACGGAACTATCGATCCCGAAGGTGCGATCCGCAATGCGGCCACCATCCTGCAAGATCAATTGACACATTTCGTTGATCTGAAGGGTATGGCTAAGGAAGAACCGAAGGAAGAAGAGCCAGCGGTTGATCCTGTGTTGTTGCGTCCGGTTGACGATTTGGAATTGACTGTTCGTTCTGCGAACTGTTTGAAAGCCGAAAACATCTACTACATCGGTGATTTGATTCAGCGCTCTGAAGTTGAGTTGCTGAAGACACCGAATCTGGGTAAGAAATCTTTGACCGAGATCAAGGATGTGCTTGCCTCCAAAGGTTTGTCCTTGGGTATGCGCCTGGAAAACTGGCCGCCTGCTCAATTGAAAGACAAACAGAGAGAAACTGCCTGATTAGGCAATAGAGATAGATTAGGGTTGTAGTCATGCGACACAAAAAATCTGGAGTTAAGTTAAGCCGCACTAGCGCGCACCGTGATGCGATGTTCAGCAATATGTCTGCTTCGCTGTTCCGTCACGAGACGATCAAGACTACTTTGGTGAAAGCCAAAGAATTGCGTCGCGTGGCTGAGCCTATGATCACTCGTGCGAAGGAAGACAGCGTACATAACCGTCGTATTATCTTCTCTCGTATGCGTGACAAAGAAATGGTTGGCAAGTTGTTCACTGACTTGGGCCCACGCTTTAAAGCGCGTCCTGGCGGTTACATCCGTATCCTGAAGTGCGGTTTCCGCGCTGGCGACAACGCTCCTATGGCGTTGGTGCAGTTGGTGAAGGATGAAGCCGGCGAGTAATCGCTGTGTGCTTTGCAGAATAAAAAAGAGCCGGTTTCGTACCGGCTTTTTTTATGCCCGAAAAAAAGGAGGGTGGCGATGATTACGCTGTTTACCGATTTCGGCTGGCAGGGGCCGTATGTTGGCCAGATGAAGCTCGCCCTTCAACACTATGCGCCAGGTCGGGCGGTGGTGGATTTGATGCACGATGCGCCGGCACTCAACATCAATGCTTCGGCTTATTTGTTGGCTGCGGTTACTGCCGCATTACCACGAGGCAGTGTCTGTTGTGCAGTGATCGACCCCGGTGTCGGCCATCATGCGCGGCCTCCTGTTATTTTACGTGCTCGTGATTGCTGGTTCGTGGGGCCGGGCAATGGTTTGTTTGTTCCGCTGGCATTGGATGACCCCGATTCTCGCTGGTACCAAATCCATTGGCGGCCGGCGGAAGGCCTGTCCAATAGTTTTCACGGACGGGATTTGTTTGCGCCGGTGGCGGCGCTGTTGGCCCTGGGTGAGCCGATCGAAAGTCTGGCGACGCCAATGACGGTGGAAACCGAAGGCTGGGGCAGGGATTTGGCCGAGGTCATCTACATTGATCATTACGGTAACTGCATGACAGGTCTGGGGGCGGCCGGCTTTATGAGTGAGCAAGTATTCACCTTTGGTCAGTTGCCGATCCGTTATGCGCCAACGTTTGCCTATGCGCTGGCGGGACAACCGTTCTGGTACGAGAACAGTCAGGGCCTGATTGAGATTGCAGGCAATCAATTCAATGTGGCGCAGCGTCTGGGTATCAGCATCGGCGACAAGATCAGCTTTTAGCGAGATGCAGGAGTTGCTTTAGCATTTCCAGTCCTGGGGAGTCGTCAAAGGAATGAGTTGTTTCACTGGTCTCCCAGGTGGCCGCTGAGGTCAGATGAATATGCGCCGTACGCCGAATGTTCGGTATATTGTCGAGCAGGCCGGCAGGGATCCACATCCAGGTCCCATCGCCGATGGTATTGGGTACGCTGCAGCCGCACTGGCTGCAGAAATCGTTACGGTAACCTGAGGGCGCGCGGTAGCTAATAATGCTGTTGGCGTCGCCCTGCCAGCGAAACTGCGTTTGCGGTAAAAGCGCTGCGGCATTGGCCGAGGAGCCGCTGACCCTTCGGCACTCAGAGCAGTGGCATTGATAAAGTCGCAATTCATCTACTGCCAGCGCAAACGTTACTTCACCACACAAGCACTGGCCATGGATCATGGGGCGGCCTCGGTTAGTAATACCAATCCCAGCTGACAAATAACTTGTCGCGGTCGGCTACTTGTTTGAACATCAGTTGGTCGCCGCTCTGGTAGATGACCACACCCGCGCTGACGCTGCTGCCAGAGGCCAGTTCATAGCTGCTCCAGCCTCGGTAGAAGGCACCGTCACCGCCATTGCCCCAAAGGCTGGCCAGGGCGTTGACTGTCAGTTGTTCACGCAACAGTTTACCGCTGTAGCGTAACGCAGTTTGGCTGGCGGTTTCACCTACGGCGAATGAGCCGTTGTCCAGGGCTTGGTCATAATCCAGAATCTGGCTGGCCATGGCTTCCAAGGCAAATGTGTGATTGCTGATGCCGTAGTACTCCAGACCGAGCATGGCCTTGGCCTGCTGATAGGTTTGCTTGGGCTGAGGTGAAAAGCGCTTGCCATCAGTGAGCGCTAACTCGGTTTTGACCAACCAGGCACCCAGCGGAGCATTGGCGCTGATGCCAGCGAGGTTGATCGGCGCGTGGCGCAGCCGGCCACTGGTCATGTAGGGGTCATCGTCGTAGATCTTGGCTAGATGCAGTGAGGCATCGGCGGCAGACGATTGAAAGTGCAGTGCTGCAGCGTATTGCAGGTGTTCGGCATCGCTGTCCAGGCTGTCTTCCGCCGGTGGTGCAGAGGGATAGAAACTGTATTGGCTGCCGAAGGCCGGGCGTTTGCTGAAACGGGTTTCGCCGACCAGGATGAGCTCGCCGTGCCAGCTGCCCTGGTAGTAATCGGCCTTGGCCATGCCCACCGGCAGGCGCAGGTTCTCAATGTCGGTGATGCCAGGATCGCGTAGGTCCAGCGGATTGAGTACATCCACCACGCGCAGGCTGTCGGATTTGCCCCAGACGACAATCTGCCGGCCGATTTTTATGTCCAGCCGATCGCTGAGCTTGCCCTGCACAAAAGTGTCACGCAGCTCGAGTTCCTGTTCGTGATGCTTGAGTGTTTCGGCATTGAACTGATCACGTCCCTTGATGGCATATCCGGCGTCATGAAAGCCGGCAAGCTGTGCTTCGCTGCGCCAGGCTTTATTCCATTGGCTTTTTATTCCCAGGCGCAGGCTGGTTTTGGCGCTGCTGAGATCCTGGTAATCAGGCGTATCACTGTGCGCCTGATAGTTGTGGGTGGCCAGCAGGGTGAGTCGGCTGTTGAAATCGTGCCTGGGAAAGCCGCTGGCCTGATTGATACTGGTTTCGGCTGGAGGCGCGGCCTGCAGGGTCGGGGTGTCAAAGCTGCCGAGCAGGTCATCAAGATCTTCTTCGGCGCAAACACTGCCCATACTGAGCAATGCGGCGGTAAACAAAACGGTTTTACGCATTTACAGACCTTTCTCCAAACGGCGCAGGGTAAATGCATCATCGCCAAGGTTCTGGTTATATTTGACGTTATGGAAACGCAAAATGGTGCGATGTTCGGTTTGCTGACCTTGTTTGGTCGTCATGGAAATTTCCAGCGGCGTCCAGATGCCATCGATTTGTTCGAGCTTGGTGATTTCCATGAATTTCATTTTGCCGCCATCCTTTTCCCAGTTGATGGCGCGAATCACGACGTGGTTATCCTGGCGAACGAACGCCAAGGATTTGCTGTAACCAAATTCATCAATGATTTTTTTGCTACGCGGCACTGCTTCGATAGCCCAAACTTTTTTACCATCGACATCCATTTCTTTTTTCAGCGTGAAATCGTAGTTCTGTAAATCGCGGTCAGTCATGTCGGCGTAGTTAAAGTCCGAGCCCATAAAGCTGCCGCTTTTGTCGGTGCTGGCGATGCGCTTGCTTTTACGCAGGGCTGGCAGGAACAGCCACTGGTCATCGTCCTTGTTGGCGTCGTCGTAATCGTAGGTAAGAAAGCCCGTGTTCTCCACATCTGCCGGTGAAAGGAAGAACATGATGCGATAAGTATCCTTGCCAAAATCTTTGGAGAAGGTGCGCAGTGAACGTGTACGCTGATTGTTGTGGCGATCAATCAGAATCATTTCCATGTCTGAGACGCGATTGTCACCTTTGTTGACAGCATCGACTTTTTCCATAATCGCCCGGGCTTTGGCATCATCGGCCAAGGCAGCGCCGGGCAAACCGGCGAGAGTGAATAACGAACAGGCTGCAATCCAAGGGCGGAAATTGCGGGAATTAAGCATGAGCGGTTCCTTGTTTATTTTTGCGGCTGTAGAGTAGGGTCATCAATGCCGGCGCCAACAACAAATCGGCGAGCAGGGCGAGCAATATGGTGCTGCCGGTCAGAATGCCAAAATTAACGACATTGCTCATGGTGGCGGCGGCAAACATAAAGAAGCCGATGCATAGAACGATGGTCGTGACCAAAATGGCGCGACCGGTACTGAGCAAGGTGGTTTTGACCGCCTTTTCCACGTCACCGTATTGATGGTAGTAGCGGCGGAAGTTGTGCATGAAATGGATGGTGTCATCCACCACCAGGCCAATGGCTATCGAGCCGATCAGCAGGGTAAACATGTCAAACGGGATGCCGAAATAGCCCATGCAACCGATGGTGATGAGGATGGGTAAAAAGTTGGGAATCATGCTGATCAAGCCAATCTTGATACTGCCCAGCAGCAAAATCATCATGATGGTAATGGCTACGGCGGCGATGACATAGCTTTTAGCTGTGCTGTGGATTGATGCATCCATGGTGCGACTGAACAGCGTGCCCATGCCGGTGACATAGGATGTGACCGAATCACCAAAATGTTTGGCCAGCAGACCTTCCACCTGATGAATGAATTCGGTATGTGTGCCCGCGTCGATCCACGGCGTTTTCAGTGTAATGCGCGCTTGAGAAAACTGGCTGTCGACAAAATCTTCAAGATCATCCGAGCCGGAGTTTTCGAACAGCAATAGCTCCTGGGCTATCAGATCACGATTGTTGGGAACCTGATAAAACTCTTCTTGGTTTTCGTGCAGGGCGCGATTGCTTTCTTTGAGAATATCTACCACCGATGAGGTTTTGCCGACGAACATGTCAGGCATAACCAGCTGGTTTAGTTCTTTGTCGAAAGCATCCATGCGCTGAATCAAGTCAGGGTCATACAGGCCATTTTCGGTGTTGGTTTTGATGACAATTTCGGTGACGCCACTGCCGCGCATTTCTTTGTCAATCAAATCCGAGGCGACACGAATATCCCAGGTGGGAGGCATCCAGCGCAAGGGATCATGGTGGAAGCTGGTTTTAAATACGCCAATGAGAGCGACAACAAGCAAAATTGCCGAAACAAAGACGATGGGCTTGGCCTGGCGGACGGAAACCTGAGCGAGCCAGATCAGCACTTTATCCAGTGCGCCACCATGCTCCGCCTGATGCGAATTCTTTTTACGAATCGGGAACAGTGAAATGAGCGCCGGGAGCAGCAGCAAGGTGTAGATCAGTGACAGAATGACACCGGCGGCGGCGAAAATACCCAGATCGGCGATCGGCGCAACCTCGGCAGTGGAAAACGACAGCAAGCCTGCTGCAGTGGTCAAACTGGTCATGACAATCGCCAGTCCTGAATGCCCTAGCGCATGGCTAATCGCTTTGGCTTTGTCGCCGTGCTGGTCATAGTGATGATAAAAAATCGCCAACAAGTGAACGGCGGCGGCAACGCCTACGGCCAGCAGGAATGAGGGCAGTATTTGGGTGGGCAGTTTGACAGCAACGCCGCTGGTGGCCATGGTGGCCAGGGTGGAGGCCAGGGTCAGAATGACCACCAATAACGGAATCAGTACGCCTGACAATCGGCGGAACAGCACCAGCAGCACCAGAGCAATTGCCAGGATCGCAAATTTGGTGAAGGTTTGCATGTCATGCTGCATGGACTGCTTTAGCTCATCGCTGACCACGGGCGAGCCGGCAATATAAACTTCGAAATCGGCGCCGCGGTATTTGTCGACGATTTTGCTGACAGCCTGAACGACTTCGCTGTTTTGCGCATCGGTCAAATACGCCCGGGGCTTTTGTTCTATGTTGGTTTGGCCGCTGTCCTCAAAACCGGCCAGTAAATCTTCTTCGGTGAGTGACACGCTGTCAGCAAACGCACTGGCACGAATCATCACTGCGGTATAGCGACCATCTTCGGACAGCAAGAAATTGCGATACAGCTTGCTGCTCATTGCTTTTTGCTTGAGTGCGGCCAGATCCTCGGCGGTTTGTGGCCAGTGCTCAAGCAAGTCTTCAACTATCAGCTGGTCGCCTTCGCCACGGGTATTGCGGACGTTGTACAGGCTGGTGACCTTGTCCAGATAAGGAACGCCGGCTTCAAGCTCTTCATGCAGCGACTTGATTTTTTCCAGGTTTTTTTGCGTGAAAACATCATCGGTTTTTATCGCCATCATCACCACTTCATCACGACCGAATTGGTCACGGAAATGGTTGTACTGGAGCAGTATGGGATCTTCCTTATGCAGAAAGCCTTCGCTGGACGTGTCGATGGTCAGCTTGGGCAAATTGGAGAAGAGCGCAACGATGATGATCAATACGGTGAAGAGAGTCTTGAGCCGATTGGTATAAATCCACAGGCCAAAATTGGCAAAGCTGGCTTCAATTTGGTGGCGAATTGACATATTTTTCCCAAGGATAGAGTTAGAGTTTAATTGCTCGCAAAATCGTTTCAGTGAGTTCAATGGCGGCCTCTGGTAATGCAGGCTCTATGCCGCTTGTTTTCATTTTTAGCGGAGGTATGCGCTGGTGAAGCATTTGACTGGACGCGTAAAAGATCAGTGCGCCTATGGTCTGCATGTAGATGATGACCGGATTGATGGATCGAAACAGCTGTTGTGCTTCGCCGTGGCGCAGAATATCGGTAAACAGGGCGCGAACCTCAAGCAGGCGTTCGAGCATGGGAAGCGAAATGTTTTCTGAACTCGAAGCCAGTTCGTGCAGAACCAACGATGTAAATGTGGGATGCGTCTGGATGTGGTTCGCTAAAATCTGAATGTATTGCCGCAGTTGTTGGCAGGGATCGGTCGTGCAGTGTTGCACCTGGCGCAAGTCGGTGAGTGCGCGATCCATGGTGGAGATAATCACTTTTTCGTACAGCGCCTCTTTGTCACCAATGCGGTAATAAAGCGTGGCCTTGTTGACGCCTGCGTGCTGTGCAATGTCTTCCATGCGCGCGCCGGCAAAGCCCTGTTGCGCAAACTGATCGGCGGCAATGGCGAGGATGGTTTGATTATCAACGGGATTGCGTTGAGAGCGAACTGCTGATGCCATGAACTGCTTTCCTTAGCTAACCAACGGGTTAGAAAAGTGTACGACTGCTTTGCTATGGATTCAAGTGGATTGCGAAAACAAAAAAGGGAGGCGGTTGCCTCCCTTGGATGACTAACGTCGTGTCGTCTGTTTAAGACTGTTGCCCAGAGTTATTGTTGCCACCGGGTTTGACACTGCCAAACCCGCTGCCAGCAGGGGCGCTGACATTGCTTGTTGGCTTGGCAACACTGTCGTGCACCGCATTTGCCACCGGCTTGTGCGGCATGGGCGGTGAGTTGCTGGTCATTGACGCTGGAGTACTTGGTGCCGCAGGTTTGGCGGGCGCGGTTGGTACTACTGGTTTGGGCGCAACAACAGGGTTGGCAGCCACGGGAGCCGCAGGCTTGGGCGCAACTGGTGCGGCAGGCTTGGGGGCAACTGGTGCGACAGGCTTGGCTGCGGCTGGAGCAGCAGGTTTGACTGCGACTTTTTTGGCGCTTGCCTTTTTAGCCACGGCTTTTTTGGCACCGGCTTTTTTCTTGCCAGCTTTTGGTGCGTGTTTCTTGTCGTAGTCTTTTTCCCATTTGGCTTCAAACGCAGCCACGTCTTTGGCCCATTGACGCTGCTTTTCAACCTGCAGTTCGGCCATTACTTTTTGGTAGCTGACTTGATGCGCTGCATCTGCCTGGCTGGATTTCAGTTTTTTAACGGTAGCAGCGGCTTTGGCAACGGCGGCCTTAGCTGTTTTGGCGGCGGCTTTGGCGGTTGCTGATTTGCCTTGTTTGGCTTTGGCTGTCGCCTTCTTAAGTTTTGCCTCCGCCGAGGAAACTTTCTTTTCAGCAGCAGTTAACTGCTTGCTGATCTTGCTCAAGGCTTTTTCTGCGGCCGCCAGGCGTTTGCCTGTGTTGGCGACAATTTTTTTTGCTGGGGCTGCCTTCTTGGCAGCGCGTTTCTTGGCTACACGCTTCTTGGCCATATTTCCTCCTGGGTAATTAATTTGGGAACTGTTGCAAAACGATTTGTTATCGGAACGTTGAACGCTCGACTTAATGGCTCACTTATACAAATGTTGCAACAAGTGGTCAATGGAAACTGTGATTTGAACCACAGAAAAAATTTATATCGCGAAATTGCCATTAAAAAAACCGTCATCACATCGCGTGATGACGGTTTTTTTGAACCTAACAAGCGCGCTAGGAATTTTTCGAGCTGTCCAGAATGGGGCGCAGGTAATGGCCGGTGTGCGACGCTGGATGCTGGGCGATTTGTTCCGGTGTGCCGACAGCAATGACTTCGCCGCCGCCGCTGCCACCTTCGGGGCCCATGTCGATGATCCAATCGGCGGTTTTGATCACATCCAGGTTGTGCTCAATCACGACAACGGTATTGCCGTGATCGCGCAGGCGATGCAACACTTCGAGTAGTTTTTTGACGTCGTGAAAATGCAACCCGGTGGTCGGTTCATCCAGAATGTACAGTGTTTTGCCCGTGTCGCGTTTGGACAGCTCCCGGGCGAGTTTGACGCGCTGCGCTTCACCGCCGGACAGGGTGGTGGCCGCTTGCCCCAGGCGAATGTACGACAGGCCCACTTCGGTGAGCGTGGCGAGCTTGCGCTTGATCGCCGGGATGGCATCGAAGAACTCCAGTGCGTCTTCAATTGTCATGTCCAGCACTTCGGAAATGTTTTTGCCTTTGTAGCGAATGTCCAATGTTTCGCGATTGTATCGATGGCCTTTGCACACATCGCACTGCACATAAACGTCAGGCAGGAAGTGCATTTCCACTTTAATCAGACCGTCGCCTTCGCAGGCTTCACAACGCCCACCTTTGACGTTGAAGCTGAAACGTCCCACCGAATACCCGCGTGAACGCGCTTCCTGGGTTCCGGCGAACAGATCGCGGATTGGTGTGAACAATCCGGTATAAGTGGCCGGGTTGGAGCGTGGTGTGCGGCCAATGGGTGCCTGGTCGATGTCGATCACCTTGTCGAACTGACTCAATCCGTCGATGGCGACACAGGGCGCCGGTTCGGTGGTGGCACCGTTGAGTACGCGCGCAGCGTGGGCGAACAAGGTGTCATTGATCAGGGTGGACTTGCCAGAACCGGATACGCCGGTAATACAGGTCATGACGCCGACCGGAATGTTGGCACTGGCGTTTTTTAAATTGTTACCGCTAGCCTGGCGAATGCTCAATTGGCGAGCCTCATCAACAGGCACCCGTTGCGTGGGAATGTCGATGCGCTGTTTGCCTGACAGGTACTGGCCGGTGAGCGATAGTGGATTGTTAGCGACTTGCTCCGGTGTGCCTTGAGCGACGATTTGACCACCATGCACGCCGGCACCGGGGCCAATGTCGACCACGTAGTCGGCGCAGCGAATAGCGTCTTCGTCGTGTTCGACCACAATGACGGTGTTGCCCAGGTCGCGCAGGAAGGTCAGGGTGTTGAGCAGGCGACTGTTGTCACGCTGATGCAGACCAATCGACGGTTCGTCCAGCACGTACATTACGCCCACCAGGCCGGCACCGATCTGACTGGCCAGACGAATGCGCTGGGCTTCACCGCCGGACAAGGTATCGGCCTTGCGGCTCAGGGTCAGGTACTGCAAACCAACGTTCACCAGAAACGATAGACGCTCGTTAATTTCCTTGACGATTTTGCTGGCGATTTCGCCGCGCTTGCCAGGCAGTTGCAGTTGCTGGAAAAACTGTGCGGCTTCACCGATGGACAGGGTGGTGATCGCCGGCAAGGTGGTTTCGGCCACGTACACATGACGCGCAGCTTTGTTCAGTCGCGCCCCGCAACAATCCTGACAGGGTTGGGTGTTGAGATACTTGGCCAGTTCTTCGCGCACGATGTTGGAATCGGTTTCGCGATAGCGGCGCTGCATGTTGGGGATGATGCCCTCAAACGGATGTTCTCGCTGGGTGGTTCGGCCTTTGGCATCGGCATAGCTGAAGGCAATTTCTTCCTTGCCGCTGCCGTACAACACGATGTTGCGGATGTTGTCAGGCAAATCTTTGAATGGCGTGTCCAGATCGAATCGATAATGACTGGCCAGCGATTCCAGCAGTGACGAATAAAAATTATTGCGTCTGTCCCAATTGCGCACCGCGCCTTCACGCAGCGACAGTTCAGGATGGGAGACAACTCGGCTGGCATCAAAAAATTCAGCGACGCCCAAACCATCACAACTGGGGCAGGCACCGCTGGGGTTGTTGAACGAAAACAGTTTTGGTTCCAGTTCGGCCACGCTGAAACCGCAGACCGGACAGGCGAACTTGGCGGAAAAAACCATTTCGCTGTTGTCGTCCATGTTGACGACTTTGGCGAGACCATCGGCCAGGCCCAGCGTGGTTTCAAACGATTCGGCCAGACGTTGCGCCAGATCCTCGCGAATTTTAAAGCGATCAACCACAACATCAATGTCGTGCTTTTTTTGGCGGTCGAGTTCAGGCACCACATCCAGTTCGACGATTTCGCCGTTGATGCGCACGCGCACATATCCCTGGGTGCGCAGCTCCGCCAGCAGTTGCAGGTGTTCGCCCTTGCGGTTCTGCACCACCGGGGCGAGCATCATGTACCGCCCCCCCTCAGGCAGTGCCATTACTTGATCAACCATTTGACTGACCGTTTGTGCCGCCAGGCCGGTGCCGTGTTCCGGGCAACGGGGTTCGCCGGTACGAGCGAACAGCAGACGCAGGTAGTCGTAAATTTCGGTAATGGTACCCACAGTGGAACGAGGGTTGTGCGAGGTGGATTTTTGTTCGATGGAAATTGCCGGCGACAAACCTTCGATGTGATCGATATCGGGTTTTTCCATGACCGATAAAAATTGCCGGGCATAGGCAGACAGCGATTCGACGTAGCGACGCTGGCCTTCAGCATAAATGGTGTCAAACGCCAGCGAGGACTTGCCCGAACCGGAAAGACCGGTAAAAACAATCAATTTATCGCGGGGAAGCTCAAGATCAATGTTCTTGAGATTGTGGGTGCGAGCACCTCTGAGGGTTATCTTGTCCATATCAGCTTCGGCTATACAACGAAACTTGCTATATTACGGTGTTTGGCGTCGCAGACGCAAAATTGAATTCAGTAAGAAATACAGGTGAGTCTTAAGGTGAAATCAAAAACAACAACAGCGTCGACAGTCACGATGTCCAAGACCGAGAGACGTGCAGCGGTATCTTTGGCAGGAATTTACTCCTTGCGCATGATGGGGCTATTTATGATTTTGCCCGTGTTTGCGCTGTATGCAGAACATCTGGAAGGCGTGACGCCGACCCTGGTGGGATTGGCGGTGGGAATTTACGGCTTGACGCAGGCACTGTTCCAGATTCCGTTTGGCATGTTGTCAGACCGGTTTGGTCGCAAACCGATGATTGCTTTGGGGCTGTTGATTTTTGCCCTGGGCTCGGTGGTGGCCGCAATGTCGGACACAATGCTGGGGGTGATATTGGGGCGGGCGCTGCAAGGGGCTGGGGCGATTGCGGCAGTGGTGATGGCGCTGACGGCGGATTTGACCCGTGAAGAAAATCGGGTCAAGGCCATGTCCATCATCGGTATTTCCATTGGTGCCTCGTTCGCCGGATCACTGGTGGCCGGGCCGTTTCTAAATACCTTGATTGGTGTGCAAGGCATTTTCTGGATGACGGGAATTCTGGCCTTGCTGGCGATCGTGGCCTTGTACACGGTGGTGCCCACGCCGATCAGCAGTCGATTTCATCGCGACGCGCAACCGATACCCGCGCAGTTCAAAACCGTGTTGTTCAATCCGGAGTTGTTGCGTCTCAACGCCGGTATTTTTATTTTGCATTCGGTGCTGACGTCAACGTTCGTGGTGATGCCACTGGTTCTGCGTGACCAGATGGGCATTGCGGCTGAAGGTCATTGGTATGTTTACCTGCCGGTAATGCTGGTGGCATTTATCGGCATGGTGCCGTTTGTGATTGTGGCCGAAGGCAAGCGCCGCATCAAACAGGTGTTCGCCGGTGCGATTGGAACCATGGTGTTGGCCGAAGTGCTGTTGGTTACTGAGTTGCATTCCATGGTGTTTTTGCTGGCGGCACTGGTGTTGTTCTTTGTCGCGTTTAATGTGCTGGAAGCGATTCTGCCTTCGCTGATTGTCAAAGTGGCGCCATCGCACATCAAGGGTACAGCGATGGGCGTTTATTCGACCTCGCAATTTTTGGGCGCATTCTGTGGCGGCGTCATGGGCGGTACGCTGTTTGGTCATTTCGGGGTGGAGTCCGTATTTATTTTTGCCACCTTGATGTTGATGCTGTGGCTGAGTCTGGCTGCGACCATGCGCAGTCCACGATATCTGGGCAGCTTCATGGTACGTGTTGGCCCAGTGGATGAAGAGCGCGCCCACCAGTTGGTGATTGAATTCACCAAGATCCCCGGTGTGGCCGAGGCGGTGGTGATTCCCGAAGATCAGATCGCGTATTTGAAAGTGGATAACAAATCGGTGGATCGCGATGCGTTGATGAAATACAGCGTGGATGTGGTAGAGCACGACCCCGATAAAAAATAATCACGTTATGCATGAAATAAAAAAACCGCCGACTGGCGGTTTTTTTGTGGGTGTCTGATTTTTTAACGTGATGCGGCTAGTTTGTCAGTCATGTCCAAAATCATATCTTCGTATTCTTCTTCCTGGATTTGCATGTAGCCCAAAATCTGTGAACCAATGATGTCCCAATCCGGTTCGCTGCTGACGCGGTTGGCGGAGTAGTGAATATTGGTCGCCATGCGCAGGATGCACATCATGCCGTTGCGCTCGTCGTTTTCGGCGCCGGGCAGCAGCAGATGATCCAGATCGTGATGGTCGCGAATGGTGTGAGCAACTGCATCGGGCAAATACCAGGACTTACTCAAAAAGTAGCCGATGGTGGCATGATCGGTTTGGTAGTGTTTGTCTTCCACATCGGTGATGGATTCACGGGTGGTGTTGGCTTCGGCCTGGATTTCCTTGTAGTTGGGGAAGTGCTGGGCGAGCATGGCAACGCCGCTGTCATGAAATAATCCCAGGGCATAAAACTCATCCAGTTTGCTGTAGTGACAACTGCGCGCCAGGCCCATGCACAAATTGGCAATATCGGCGGCGCGTTCCCAGAATTTTTCAATGGAAATGCTACCCTTGCCCTTGATGGTCTGGCGCAACGCGGCGGCGGTGGCCAATCCCATTAGTTTGTCGGCTCCCAGCAGCATGACAGCTTGCTGAATGGAGCTGACGCGCTGATTGAGCCCATAGAACGGGCTGTTGATGATTTTGATTACGCTCGCAGACAGGCTGACATCGCGGCTGATGATTTGTGCCACCAACTGCATGTTGGGAAAGCCTTTGCCGGCTTGTTCGCGCAATTCGCTTAACACCTTGGGCTGAGGTGGAATTTTAATGCCGTTGAGCATGGATTCCATTTTGTCGGCAGAGGGGGATGAATCGGTGGTGGTCATAGCCAAACGGCTCCGGCGAATTGATTGATATCGATGGTATCGACAGCGGCACCCAGGACTTAAAAAAACTGTATGGCATTGCCCAATGATCCGCTATGGGAGGCAAAACCGGAATGCTTTTGGCAGCCAAGAGACATTGGGCAGAGTGAGGTGCAGGATGAATACCATGAAAGCGCTAGTGAAAAAGCACGCCAGCGAAGGGATTTGGCTGGAGGATGTGCCACTTCCTGTGGTGGGCAATAACGATGTACTGATCAAGGTGCAGCGCACCGCCATTTGCGGCACCGATGTGCACATTTATAACTGGGACGCCTGGGCGCAGAAAACCATCAAGGTGCCCATGACGGTGGGGCATGAATTTGCGGGCGTGATTGTCGACATGGGAGCCAACGTGACGGGCTTGAACGTGGGCGATCTGGTCTCCGGCGAGGGGCATATTGTCTGCGAACGTTGCCGCAACTGTTTGGCGGGTCGCCGGCATTTGTGTCCGCACACCGTTGGCGTTGGGGTGAATCGCACCGGCAGTTTTGCCGAGTACGTAGCCATACCTGCCAAAAATGTTTTTCGCCCCGCGTTCAAATTGCCTGCCGAAGTGTTGGCGTGTTTTGATCCCTACGGCAATGCGGTACACACTGCGCTGTCGTTTGATATGGTGGGTGAGGACGTACTGATTACCGGCGCAGGCCCCATCGGTATTATGGCGGCGATGGTGGCCGATCACGTGGGCGCACACAAAATTGTAATTACCGACATCAATGATTTTCGTCTTGGTTTGGCCAAACAAATGGTGCCGCGTATTACGGCGGTGAATGTTGCGCAGCAGCAGGTGAGCGCAGATTTCATGCATAGCCTGGGCATTGTAGAAGGCTTTGATGTGGGGCTGGAAATGTCCGGTTCGCCGCAGGCATTTCGCACCATGCTGGATCGCATGATCAACGGTGGACGCATTGCGATGCTGGGCATCATGCCCAACGATACCGGTATCAATTGGACGGATGTGGTATTCAAAGGATTATTCATCAAAGGCATTTACGGCCGCGAAATTTTTGAAACCTGGTACAAGGGCATGATGTTGGTGCAGACGGGCTTGCCGTTGGACAAAATGATTACGCATCGTTTCCACTACACCGATTTCCAGCAGGGATTTGATGTGATGCGTTCCGGTCAATCCGGTAAAGTGGTGCTGAGCTGGGCGGACTAAACGAAAGGGATGATATGAGCTACAAAACCGCGAAGCAGAGTTTGGCACAGGATCTGGAAGATATAAAAAAAGCCGGATTGTGGAAAAATGAGCGAGTGATTGCCTCGCCACAGGCCAATGATATTTCGCTGGCCTCTGGCGCAGAGGTCGTCAATATGTGCGCCAATAATTATTTGGGGTTGGCCAATCATCCGGAGGTGATCGCCGCAGCGAAGGAAAGTTATGATGACTGGGGTTTTGGTCTGGCTTCGGTGCGGTTTATTTGCGGTACGCAAGCGATACACAAAAAACTGGAAGCGGAAGTCAGCAAGTTTCTCGGCATGGAAGACACGATTCTCTACGCTGCCTGCTTTGATGCAAACACCGGCTTGTTTGAAACCATTTTGAATGAACAGGATGCGGTGATTTCCGACGAGCTGAATCATGCCTCGATTATTGATGGCGTGCGGCTGTGCAAGGCGGCACGCTACCGTTACAAAAATAACGACATGGCTGATCTGGAAAGTAAGCTCAAGGAAGCCAAAAGCAACGGTGCGCGGCGAATTTTAATTACCACCGATGGCGTGTTCTCCATGGATGGCACGGTTGCGCAGCTGGATAAAATCTGCGATCTGGCGGATCACTACGACGCCATGGTGCATCACGATGATTGTCATGCCGTGGGGTTTATGGGCAAGACCGGTCGTGGGGTACATGAGCATCACAACGTGATGGATCGTGTTGACATCATTACCGGCACGTTTGGCAAGGCACTGGGTGGTGGCTCTGGAGGCTACACTTCTGGTCGACGGGAAATTATCGATATGCTGCGCCAGCGTTCGCGACCGTATTTGTTTTCAAATACACTGGCGCCCGCGATTTGTGCGGCATCGCTGAAAGTGCTGGAGATGCTGTCGCATTCCACGGAGTTGCGTGATCGCTTGTTTGATAACACCCGATATTTTCGCAGCGGCATGCGCAAGGCGGGTTTCATCATTGCTGATGGCGAGCATCCCATCGTGCCGGTGATGTTGGGCGATGCCGTGCTGGCGCAGAAAATGTCACAAAAATTATTGGAGCGCGGCATTTATGCGGTTGGATTTTTCTATCCGGTGGTGCCGCAAGGCAAGGCGCGTATTCGTACCCAGATTTCAGCAGCGCATACCCGACAGGATTTGGATAAGGCGATTGCGGCGTTTACCGATGTGTATGCGGAGTTGGTCAGAGATAAAAATTGATTGCAAAGCATTTCAGTGCTGAATGGGGGGATGCTAGCCCCATTGGGCGGGCGCTTTATATTCAGTCTAGTTTTTTATGCCGGTGGTATGGTGTGGTGGTGTCTGGTTGTTGTGATGGCGTTCTCAGCAGTTAAAAGATACCGCATCAGAAATGGTCTTATTGGTCGATACGATTCGTAATGTGGAATGACGAATCCAGGAGATCGGCCATGTCAGATGTCATCAGAAAACGTACCCAACGCATTTTTACAGCGATTGCGCTGTTGTTTTCACTATCTCTTGGCGGTTGTTTAGGTGGGGGTGGAGGTGATGCCGGTTCAACGCCAACGATTCCTCCATATTCCGGGGCGCTGGATATTGCGGTTACTCGAGATGATGCCTCTGTCAGCGCAACCGTAACGTGGGATGCGTCTTCTGGTGATGCGTTTCGTGTTTATTACTCCTCATCTGCTGACCCAGGAGTTCAGGGTTCCCTCTTGACCCCTCAAGCCGGTGTCACAACCGGTACGATCTCTGGGAACATGAGCGTTGGATCTGGTTTAACGCAAGTATATTTTTGGATTACTCGCGTGAGTGGAAGTGGTGAATCTGCGCCTTTTGGTCGTTTTCCTGTTGTTCTTGTTGCACCTTTGCAGGTGACCTATTCGAATCCATTGCTGTCTTTGTCAGGGAATACTGTTTCTGTGACTGGAACCCTTTCTGGAGTGGCGGCGACAAAGCATGAGCTGCATCAGACATCTACCTCGACTGAAGCTCTTTCTGCGACTACGTTGCAAAACAGCAATGCCAATCTGTCAGCACTGACAGCAACAATATCCTCTTTTGTGGATAGTAGTGGCGCCCCTCTTAGTTCTCATTTTGCTTATGTTGGCGAGTATAGTGGCACCAGCAATGGGCAAAGAGGAGGAACAGCGAGTTATGTTAGCCGTATTGTGCAAAGACAAACGTTGACTCCGACACTGGATGCGCTAGCCATAGCTAACTCGGGAAGCGCGTACGCAAACTGGCCTATACTGGCAACCTCCGCGAAGTATGTGGTGTGGAGTGCGAATAACGCAACCATTGCGATCAATAAGACTACAGGAAACTTTGTAGGTGGCATCAGTGCGAATTCAGCCAAGGAAATTGTCGTAGCAGACGCGGCAAACGCAGCCTTTCACATAGCGGGACTCGCCTTACATAAAACGGATCTTAGTGGTGCTGGTGCGCACCAGAGTGCATCGGTTTCCACGCCGACGGCTCCTGTCGCGGTATCGGTTGATGGTACCTACGTGTATGTGGCCGATGCGACTAAAGTTATGCGTTTTTCCCAGGCGGATATCACTGGTGCCTCTGCGACGCTGGATGCCGCCCGAGCAGGGTTGACCGATATGGCGGTGAAGGGAACATCGCTGTATCTGGCGACATCATCAGGGATAGAGGTAATCAACAATCTGAATGCCACGCCCACGGCACCTGCGTTGCTGTTTGGTACAACTAATCCAGTAAAGGCGCTGGCGATTGATGATGTTAATAATAAGCTGTATTACATTGCTGCCAGTTTGGCTTCTCCTTATGGCGCTGATGCGATTTTTGAACTGAATTTGGCTAACCCGACTTCAGCGGCTCCTATTCAGGAAAATATTTTCTCTTTCAGTCATTTTCATTTCAGTAATGGCAGCCTGTATTGGATGGGCAGCCAGGTCTACCAATTTAATTTAGCAACATCCACGCTGAAGCGTAGGGTTGGTGGCGGTAAAGGTATTATTGCACTGGCTGCGAACGATGATCATTCAGTGTACGTGCTGCGCAGTGGAACCCTCAATCCATTGTCGCTCCTGCCAGCAGGGTACAGCTATGCGTCGACGGCTCCTGCAGCTAGTCCGGTTCTTGCCGGCGTTAGCGTCATGGACACTCGATTGGATGTGTCGTTGGGAAGCTATTCGGCTAACGATGCTGAAGCCGTACTTTATTTTGCGGATGGTGTGTATAAGGGCAGAAATCTTGATATTACCGGTTTGACTAACGGCACCACGTACGCGATAACGGCGAAGCTGGCGAATGTCAGTGGTGTTGGCATTGCCTCTGCTGCGGTTAATGGAACGCCGAAAATAAGCGTGTACAAAGCTAGTGCATTGGTACAAGCAGGGCAGGTGACGATTTGGGCTCATGTATATAACCCAACTGCGAACGCAAGAAGTGTGACGGCGAAGCTTTATGTTGGCAGTGCTACGCCGGTAAATATGACCGTGCCGCCTGTCGTGACGGCGACAAAGTCCATGCTTGCTGGGCCAGCTGACGATACGATTATGCTGACATATACCACGCCAAATGACAGCCTGTTTTTCTACAATGTGGTGGTGACTGAAGACGCAACGGGCTCTATCAGTGATGCTGTCGCTGTTGCTGGCAGTGAGGCCTGGAGCAATTCTGCGCCTGCAGGCGTTTTCCAAACGGGCACGCTATATCCTGTAACGGGAAAACCGACGGATATTGCTAACGTGGGAGCCTATATCTACATGAGTTTAAATGGTGGTGCTATCTATCGTGTTCATAACTCCACGCTGGCTACCCCAGAGCAAGTTGCAACGCTGCCCGTACTGCACGGTCTGGCGACGGTGGATGGCGCCGAAATGTATGGATATAACGCGACAACGCGCGCGGTGTATGCCATTACCCAGGGTGATAATGCGACGGTTGCAAATGTAGGCTCTACTGTTGTACTTGATAGCACAACCAATGGGTTCAGTTCCAACATCACAGCGATTGATGCAGTGGTGGGCACTGTTTTTGTTGGAAATACGGCAGGTGAAATCTGGGCGGCGGACTGGAATGGTGCGACCGCTAGCAATCCGCGTCTGGTGAAAAATACGGCTGGTGGGCCTATATGTCATCTGCAGGCATTTGGCAGCGAGATCTTTTGGTCACAAAAAACTGCAGCAGGGTCCGCTTGTACCAATTCGGCTGGTTCAGCGGCTATCCGCAGTACGTTAGCAGATGGCACGGGGATTGTGACTGACCTGGTTTCAATGACGTTTGACTATATAAAACATTTTCAGGCAATTAGCATAGCTGGAACCCCTTACTTGTATTACTCTGAGCATTCGTATTATGCCCTTACGGAAAATCAATACAATCAGATTAAACGAGTGAACTTGATAAACCAGACTATCGATGTTCCTGTGGCTGAGGCTACCAGCAATGTGTTTGCGGTTGCCTCGGATGGAAAGATTTACTTTGATAAAGATGAAGGTGTAATTTACACGCTTGACGCGAATAATCGACGGATTGGTCACACAACCTCTGCGCCAAGTTGGGGAGTTACCGGGATCAAGTTGCTGAAGCCTTCGGCGTTGACAACCAGGCTGTATGTGTATGGTCAGTCGACGAGTGTTGGTGATGGCGGACTGGCAGAGCTTATACCGTAATTTGTTTATCAGGGTTTAAAAAACAAAGCCGACGCATCAACGTCGGCTTTGTTTTTGGTGCAAGAAAAAAAGGCTATTCGTTGTAGCCACTCCAAAGACCCTCAAAAAAATGCCGCGCATTTTTGCCAAGAGTGCGAGTCAGATATCCCCCTTCCTGAACGATCAGCGTAGGAAGTTTGGTAGCGCCAATGAGTCTGCCATTCTCAAAGAAATCGTTTTCGGTCAGTTGCCAGGTGCCGGTAGGGTCGGCGTTGGCGGTGTCCAGACCCAGTGCAATAACCAGATATTCCGGTTTGAATATTTTTATTTTTTTGAGCGCAGTGCTCAGTGTTTTGTGATAGCGGTCGGCGGTAATGGTTTCCGGAAGTGGGTAGTTGATGTTGAATCCAAAGCCATCACCTTCACCTTTTTCGTCAACAAAACCAGAGAAATGCGGATAGGCAAAATCCGGATGGCCATGAATCGATACGGTTAGCACATCCGATCGTTTATAGAAAATATCCTGTGTGCCGTTGCCGTGATGAAAATCGACATCCAATACCGCAACACGCCCGTAATTAGACAGGTAGTGTGCCGCTATGGCAGATGAATTGAAATAACAAAAACCACCAAACGCGCGTCGTTCGGCATGATGACCCGGTGGGCGAACCAGTGCATAGGAAAAGTGTATGCCGGCGAGCAGATGCGTGGCCCCCGTCAATGCACAATTCACCGCGCCGCGTGCCGCCAGATAGGCGTTGTGGTTAAACGGCGTGAATGTATCCATGCAGTAGTAACCAACCTGCAATTCAGGATCTTTTGGTGGGCGCAGTGTGTTGCGCAACGGGAAAATAATCGGATAGATAGACTTGCCTTCTGGCAGGCTGGCGCAGGCTCGCTTGAAATAGCTGACATAATTGCTGTCGTGCACTTGGGTGATGTGCTTTTCGGGAAAGTTTCCGGCGTTTATTTGGCGGAATAGTTGTGTTTTGTTTAATTCATCCAGAATCGAGGAAATGCGCACAGGAGCTTCGACGTAGCCCTTGTCGGCCACATGATGAATGTCGTGACCGGTGTTGACGATGAGCGTGATCGGGGAAGTGTGCGCTGGTTTGTGAGATGCGCGGTTCTCCTTGCGTCTGGATTTGATGTATACCGGCGGGCGCAATTTGATTGGGTCATCGACAAATGATTTGGCCACCATGTCGATATGTTGCGCATTAAACAGTTCGCCATATTTTCTATCCAAAATGGCGCTGACGACTTTGCGCAACAGGTTTCTGCGCAGTGGCTGCGGGTTTTCGTGCAGCGCATCATACATGAGAAAATATAAATCTTTATCGCCAGGCTGGGCGGGGGATGCGTAGATGTTGTTTATGATGGGGTAGGTGTTGTAGCGCTCATAAAAACGCAGGCGTTGTTGGTTTTGCTTGAGTGTTTTTGGGTCATCAATAATCGCAGGATCATCAATGCTGCATTCGAAAAACAGTCCTTTGAGTTTCAGATTGCAGGCTTCCTGCCGTACCCGTTCGTACAGTATGCCGCCAACGCCACCGCCGCTGGTTCCAGGAGCCACAGACAGTAGTTCGAGATAGCCGATGTGCAAATCCGACATGTGCAGCAACATGGCAAAGCCTTTGATTTTTCCCATGGCATTTTCTGCGACGAATAAAATGGATCGATAGCGATATTGAACAGGATCGAGCAACTGTTTGGTAATTTTGCTCAAGTCATCTTTACTGCTGAGCGGAAATTGTTTGCGCATGATCAGCTTGACTTGCTGAATGGCATCCTGATTGGCGTGGGAGGTCGTGTCATAAATTTTGCGGATACGGAACATGTAAAGCTATTTCCTTCTGACGAGTGTTCGACAGTCATGAGTACGGGAATTTGCCTTCCAGTCTAACCAAATTTGCCCGATATGGCGAGCAGGTATCTTTCGCAGCAACTGCCATGCATGGGCGATCAACGATCCGATATTGATTTGAGGTGAGTTTTTTTGCGGAGATGGGCGCGTGAGCTATTGGGCTTGCCGTTATCGATGGAACTGTCGAGTTGAAAAAAAACGCCGGCATGCCGGCGTTTTTTGTTTGCCCGTTCGGGCTAAAACATCTGAATAATGCTGCTGAAAATATACACGGTGAGTATGACCAAAATAGTGCCCACGGTGTAGGTGAATGCTTTAAGGAAGTTTTCGTCTTTTAGGTTTTGTTGCGGTGCTTGATCCATGATGTCCTCCTTGGGGAATTGAGGTTTGCCGAACTGCACTGTTTATATCGGCCTGTATGGCGATTGCGTTGACGAAAATGAAGTATCGCCAATGTTTCAAATCATCATTTGTTATGCCAGGTGTTGTTGAATCGGCTGTAGTGGGTTGGCACATATTTAATAGCGTTTTATGAGCAAGCTGTATTCACGCACGCACGGTTTGTTCCGATAAAAGAGCATAAACCTCGAAAAAACTGGTTGTTGGCTGGAAGGCTAACACATCGTTTCATGTGGGGCAGGTACGGGTTTTAATTCCTTATTTTTTTCATGAATAATATTGGGTCTACATCGCCAGCCTGAGCTGTGCAGGTTTTTTTTTGAGTCGTTATTCTAGGGAAGTCTAAGCAAGGGAGCTGGTCATGCAGGTTGTTGCGCAATTTAGCGATTGGATTAAACGCCATTACTCGTCACGGGTTTTATGGTCATTGATGGTGGTGTCGGTGGTTTTCTTATGGGCATTTAATGTATCGACGCTGCCTTTGTCCGGGCCGACGCTGGCGAAAATCACTGGTTCGGTGGGGTTGCTCGACGCGCTGCCCTATTATTCGCCGCAGCAGGCGATAGCGGCGATGGCCTTGTACGGTGACGAAGGTCGCGCGGTGTACATGAATTTTCTGCGGGCGGATTTTGTATTTATCCCGCTGTACTGTTGGACGTTGGCGCTGCTGATTACGGCGGCCTTCGCCAACATTGAGCCGTCGTCGGCGTGGTCTCGCCTCAACGTGCTGCCTGTAGTTGTCGCGTTGCTGGACATGACGGAGAACCTCGCCACCATCGTGCTGCTGACATCTTATGCCCAGCCCAGTGTCAGCGTGGCGACCATCGTCAGCGTGGCCACCACGGCAAAGTACTCGGGCATTGCGCTCTGTTTGGGGATAGCGCTGCTGGTGTTTCTAGTGGGTTTGGTGAAGCGGCGTTAGCAAAACTGTGTGAAACCACACAGTGAACGGGTGGTTTCACGCAGTTTGTCGTTGTCGTTGTTGGCTATTTGTCTGAAAAATAACGAAATTTTAGTTGGCATGTGTGCTGCTATCCTAGCGAAGGCGATTCTTTTGCGAGGAAGTAACGATGTACAGCAATAAAGTGTGGTTTGGGGCAGCGATGACAGTGGCAATGTTGGCAGGCAGCAATGGCGTGTGGGCACACGCTGGCATTGTGCCCAAAGACAATCTGGATGCGTTCAGCGGTCGTTCGTTTGAAGAGGGCAGCTCTGCCTACCTGCAGATCAGCCTGGGGCACGGCTGCGACAGTGAACAGGGCATGATGCCGACCCGCCATGCATCGGTGGTGTTTCCCAACAACGTGGATTTGAGCGGCAAGGCATACACGGTCGACGGCGCCGGTAATCATTTTGCCGGCAACGCGATGTTTG
>JAOUHV010000020.1 GCA_029884425.1 Gammaproteobacteria bacterium | reverse complement strand
AGTTTGGCGCGCACCCTGGGCGTATCGCCACTGATCATCGGCCTGATCGTTGTCGGCTGGGCAACCTCCGCACCGGAAATGCTGGTCAGCGCCATTGCCGCAATGGAAGGCAACACCAATCTGGCTGTCGGCAATGCCATCGGCTCCAACATCACCAACATTGGCCTGATTCTGGGCATGACCGCAATGATGCTGCCGCTGGCAGTGCATTCGGATTTGATTCGCCGCGAATTTCCCATTTTGATGGCCATCATGGCCCTGGTGATTTTGCTGTTCCTGGACGGCCAGTTCGAACGCATTGACGGCATATTATTGCTCGGCGGTTTGCTCTGCTTCCTGTGGTGGATGATTCATCTGGCGCAGCAGCAACGCATGCAAAAAGATCCCATGACCGAGGAAGTCACCGACGAACTTCCCCAGTCATTACCGCTGAACAAATCCATTCTGTGGCTGGTCATCGGCCTGACAGGTTTGCTGATCGGTGCCCGTCTGGTGGTCTGGGGTTCGGTCGCCATTGCCCAAGCCCTGGGCGTCAGTGACCTGATCATCGGCCTGACCATCGTCGCGATCGGCACCAGCCTGCCCGAGCTGGCCGCCACAGTGATGAGTGCGCGCAAGGGTGAAGACGACCTTGCCATCGGCAACATAATCGGCTCCAATATCTTCAATTTATTGGCGGTTCTGGGAATTCCAGCCGTGATCGCCCCCGCCGCCCTGGATGTGGAGGTCATGACCCGCGACATTCCGGTCATGTTACTGTTGACGGTTTTGCTGTATTTCATGGCCAAAGGCCAACGGGGCACTGGCGGCAAGATAGGACGAGTGGCCGGCGGATCGCTGCTGGCGATTTTTCTGGGCTATCTTGGCACCATTTACTACATGGCATCCGCCTAAGGAGCGTTGATGAGCACCGAACAATTTACCGTAGCCAACGTCAAATGCGGCGGCTGTGTCGCCAACATCAAAAACAAACTGGGCGCGTTGGCCAACATCCAGGCCGTTGACGTCGATCTGGCCTCCGGCCAGGTCACGGTACAGGGCGAGCCCCTGGATCGGACGCAGTTGTCCGCCAAATTAACCGAAATCGGCTACCCGGAAAAAAAGGCATGACCCTCAGCGAAAAACGCATTTTGCCCGCCAGCACCCCTCACGATCAGGCCCTGATCGACATGGGCAAAGCGGTACTCGATATTGAATCCCGCGCTGTCGCCCGCCTGAAAGACCGACTGGACAACAGCTTCGTCCGCGCCTGCCACACCTTGCTGTCCTGCGAAGGCCGTATCGTTGTGGTCGGCATGGGCAAATCCGGCCACATTGGTGGCAAAATCGCCGCCACCCTGGCCAGCACCGGCAGTCCGGCCTTTTTCGTTCACCCCGGCGAAGCCAGCCATGGCGACCTGGGCATGATCACCATCAAGGATGTGGTTCTGGCGATTTCCAACTCCGGCGAGACCGGCGAAATCCTGACGATTTTGCCGCTGATCAAGCGCCAAAACGTACCGATGGTGGCGATGACCGGCAATCCGAATTCGACCCTGGCGCGCAATGCCAACGTCCATCTGGACATCAGCGTTGAGCAGGAAGCCTGTCCACTGGGACTCGCCCCCACCGCCAGCACCACCGCCACCCTGGCCATGGGCGATGCGCTGGCCGTTGCCCTGCTGGAAAGCCGTGGCTTCACTGCCGAAGATTTTGCCCGCTCTCATCCCGGTGGCGCATTGGGCCGTCGCCTGTTGCTGTTGATCGATGACATCATGCAAACTGGCGAGCACATCCCGCAGGTCAGTGCCGATGCCACGCTCAGCGAAACCATCATTGAGATGAGTGCCAAGCGACTGGGTTTCACCACCGTGGTCGATGCACAAAACAACCTGCTGGGCATGTTCACTGATGGCGATTTGCGCCGCCTGCTGCAACATCAGCCCGATCTGCATAACACTCGCATTCAGGACATCATGACCTGCGACGGTGTGCGCATTCAGCAGGGAGCACTGGCTGCCGAAGCGCTCAAGCTGATGGAAGAACGCAAGGTCAACGGCATGCCCGTGGTCAACGAACATAATCAAGTGGTCGGCGCATTCAACATGCACGATCTTTTCAGAGCAGGAGTGGTTTAATGCGCGATATTCTGGCCAAGGCCGCCCAGGTCAAACTGGTTATTTTTGATGTCGATGGTGTTCTGACCGACGGCCGACTGTACGTCACCGAATCCGGCGACGAAATCAAAGCCTTTCATTCCCGCGACGGTCACGGCATGAAAATGCTGCAAAGCACTGGCGTCAACGTTGGCATTATCACTGGCCGCACCTCCGGCATCGTCACCCACCGGATGAATGAGCTGGGCATCAAACACGTCTACCAGGGCCAAAAAGACAAAGTCCCGGCGTTTCGCGAACTGATCAGCAAGCTCGAGCTCAGTCCTGAGCAAGTGGCCTACGTCGGCGATGATGTGGTTGATTTGCCGGTCATGCTCAAAGTTGGTCTGGCCATCGCGGTGCAGGATGCCCACAGTCTGGTCAAAAAACACGCCCACTGGCAAACCCCCAACCTGGGTGGCCAGGGCGCAGCCCGTGATGTCTGCGAACTGATCATGGAAGCCCAATCCACGCTAGAATCGCAACTTCAACACTATCTGGTATAACCCATGGCGTTTTCCCGTGGCCTGCAGCCCACCCTGATCATTGCGCTTTTGCTGGCGGTCGTCGTCATTCTGTGGCTGACGGAAACCGAACAGCAGTTGCGCAATGCTGACACCAGCGCGCTGCTGAACGAGGAAGCGGATTACTACATGGAAAATTTTCGCCTCAGCGAAACCGATGAACAGGGCAAGCTGACCAAGCAGTTGAGCGGTTCGCGCCTGGCTCATTTTGCCGATCGCCACACGGAACTGCAGTCACCCGACATCACCATTCTGCAAGACGACCAGCCGCTGTGGCGCCTGACCGCCGAACAGGGTTCACTGCTGAAAGGCCAGCTCACACTCAACCACAATGTCCGCATCGAACAACTGGCCGACCATGCCGCGCGCTACCTGCAGGTCGAAACCGATCAACTCAATGTCGACATGAATACCCGCACCAGCTACGCACCTGGGCTGGTACAGATTTACTACGCTTCGGCCACGATTCAAGCCCACGGCATGCACCTGTTGTTCGACAGCCGACAAATGCAACTGCACTCCAAGGTACGAGGCACCTATGTTCAGCCGTAAGTTGCTATGGATCATTACCTGGATAGTCGCCAGCAACGCCTGGGCGCTGCCGGATGACTCCAAACAAAACATTCACATCGAAGCCGACCAGGTCGACATTGATGACCGCAATGGCGTCAGCACCTACAGCGGCAAGGTGCAACTCATCCAGGGCAGTATTCGCCTGACGGCGGACAACATCGTCGTCCACACCGAAAACCGCGTACTGGTCAAAATCATCGCCAACGGCAAGCCCTCGACGTTCCGCCAAAAACCCGAGGCAGGCAAGCTCGATGTCGTCGCCAAGGCGCTACAGCTCGAATATCTGGCGCGTGACGGCAAGCTGATCCTGACCCGGAGCGCCAGCCTCAACCAGGGCATGAACATGTTCAGCGGCAATCGCATCCTTTACGACCTCAATCAGAGCTACGTGCGCGCCGAAAGTGACGACCAATCCAGCCAGCGGGTACAAGTCGTAATCCAGCCCAGTACGCTGGAGGAATAATTCCCCTCATGGCACTCGTCGCAAACAATCTGGCCAAGCGCTATAAATCCCGTCACGTGGTCAAAGACGTCTCGCTGACGGTCAATGCCGGCGAAGTGGTGGGCTTGCTCGGCCCCAACGGCGCGGGCAAAACCACCAGTTTCTACATGATCGTCGGCCTGGTTCCGTCGGACGCGGGCAATATTTTGCTGGATGAGCAAAACCTGACCGGCTACCCACTGCACAAGCGGGCACAACTGGGCATAGGCTATCTGCCGCAAGAGGCATCGATTTTTCGCAAACTCACCGTCGAGGAAAACATCCTCGCCGTACTTGAGGGACGGCCCGAACTCAGCGAGCAACAACGCCAGGCCAAACTGGAAGAACTGCTGCAGGAATTCCAGATCACCCACATCGCCGACTCGCAGGGCATGGCCCTGTCGGGCGGCGAACGTCGCCGGGTGGAAATTGCCCGCGCATTGGCTGCCGAGCCGCGCTTTATCCTGCTGGATGAGCCGTTTGCCGGCGTGGACCCCATTTCGGTCATCGACATCCAGCGCATCATTCGTCACCTAAAGCAGCGCAACATCGGCATTTTAATCACCGATCACAACGTCCGCGAAACCCTGGGGATTTGCGAACGGGCCTACATCATCAGTCAGGGCACGGTCATCGCCGAAGGCCAGCCGGAGCGGATTCTGGAGAATCAGCTGGTGCGAGAAGTCTATCTTGGTCAAAATTTCCGCCTTTGAACGGCCTGTCGCCAGCAACAAACAAACAGTAGCCATTCTCCGGCGGGTATGATGTATAATCGGTACTAAACGAAAAACGATGTTTTTCCATTATAACTATCAGGGAACAGAGAGCAGTTTGTAGTGAAACAATCTCTCCAACTTCGTCTAGGTCAACATCTCACGATGACACCGCAGTTACAGCAGGCTATCCGCCTCCTGCAACTGTCGACGCTCGAGCTTAAATCGGAAATCCAGGATGCGTTGGAAAGCAATCCAATGCTGGAATTGATCGAAGATGGCGAGCAACGCGAACATGCCCATACCGAGGCAGAAACCCGCGCCGCCGAGGGCAACACCAACACCGATGATCGCGACTTCCAGGAAACCACGGTTGATCTGAAAGTTGATGAAATTCCCAACGACTTGCCCGTCGACAGCTCCTGGGAAGACACCTACGAACCCACCAACTACTCCAATAGCAGCGGCTCCTTCAACGATGAAGATGACCGCGACATTGACAGCCGCAATTGCGAGCAGGAATCCCTGCAGGATCATTTGCTGTGGCAAATGCGCCTGACGCCCATGACCGAAATCGATCAAGCCATAGCCACCTCCATCATTGACTCGGTCAGTGATGACGGCTACCTGGGCGACACCGTGCAAGCCATTTGGGAATCGCTAAAAGACGAACTGGAAATCGACATTGAAGAAGTCGAAGCGGTGCTACGTTGCGTGCAGAACTTTGATCCACCCGGCGTGGCCGCACGCGACTTGCGCGAATGCCTGTTGATTCAAATTTCCCAGCTCGACCCTGAAATTCCGTGGTACCAGGAAGCCAAGGCCATGGTGACCAGCCATTTCGAGCTGCTGGCGGAACGTGATTTTGCACAACTCAAACGCAAACTCAAACTTAACGAGGATGAGCTGCGTGAAGTCGTCAAATTCATTCACGGCCTCAATCCCCGCCCCGGCAACCTGGTGGCATCAGGGCAGGCCGAATATATCGTTCCCGACGTTTATGTCCGTAAGATCAATGGTTCTTGGCACGTATCACTCAATCCGGATGCCACGCCACGGCTGAACATCAATTCGATGTACGCCAGCCTGATTCAGCGCGCCAATCGCAGCGCAGACAACACCTACATGCAGGGTCAGTTGCAAGAAGCGCGTTGGCTAATCAAGAGCCTGCAAAGCCGTAACGAGACCCTGATGAAAGTCGCCACCTGCATCGTCGAACGCCAGCAAGGCTTCCTCGAACAGGGCGAAGAAGGCATGAAAGCCTTGGTACTGCATGATGTTGCCGAAGCCGTTGGCATGCACGAATCCACCATTTCGCGCATCACCAACAAAAAGTACATGCATACCCCGCGAGGCATTTTCGAGCTGAAGTATTTCTTCTCCAGCCATGTCAGTACCGCCAGTGGTGGAGAATGTTCGTCCACCGCCATTCGCGCACTGATCAAGAAAATGGTTGCCGCCGAGGACCCCAGAAAGCCCCTCAGCGACAGCAAAATCGCAAAAATTCTGTCGGATCAGGGAATCAATGTCGCCCGCCGCACCGTGGCAAAATACCGCGACGCGCTGGTCATCCCGCCATCCAATGAACGTAAACGACTAGCATAAGCACGATTGGAGTATTGATATGAGAATTGACTTGTCCGGCCACCATGTGGAAATCACTGATTCTATCCGCAGCTATGTACAAGAGAAACTGGAAAAGTTGACCCGCCACTTCGATCGCGTCACCGACATCCACGTTATTTTGAGCGTTGAAAAGCAAGTGCAGAAAGCAGAGGCTTCCATTCTGGTTGCCAACAACAAACTGTTCGCCAGCTCAACCGACGAAAATTTGTATGCCGCCATTGATGCACTGGCTGACAAGCTGGATCGCCAGATTCTCAAGCACAAAGAGAAAATTCAGTCTCATCGCGGTGCAGCACCCAACGCCGCCGCCGGAGAGTAATCCGCGCAGCGGTCGTGTGGTTTTTAGGTTAGAGACAAAGCTATGCAACTTTCCGATTTGTTAGTGCGGGACCGTATTGCCTGTGACATTCTCTCCGGCAGTAAAAAACGAGTGTTGGAGCAACTCAGCGAGTTGATCGCCAGCAACGAGCCCGACATCAATCAACAGGAAGTGTTTGAAAGCCTGATCAACCGCGAACGCCTCGGCAGTACCGGCTTGGGCAAAGGGGTGGCCATCCCGCATGGCCGCCTCAAAGCCAGCGACAAAACGCTGCTGGCTTTTGCCCAGCTAAAGGAAGGCATCGACTATGATGCCCCCGACAACCAGCCGGTCGACCTGCTGTTCGCCTTGGTAGTGCCACCCGAATCCACTCAGGAACACCTGCAGATTCTGGCCGCATTGTCGGAAATGTGTCGTGATGAGCAGTTCCGTCAGCAGCTTCGCAGCGCTCACAGCAGTGACGAGCTCTACACCCTGTTAACCCATTGGGCACCCAAACAGTCACAATAGCGGCGCGGCCAGTCAGCGCCGCATCGCTATTGCGACAGCTCCAGCGCGAGCTGCAATTACAACCGCTCAATTCCGCCCCGCTTACACTAAACAGCATCACATTCGAACCACCATTTGCAGCCAGCCATGTCGGCCCACTATTGGTGCTGGATAGCGAACAATATTCCGCAGACATCAAGCCAATCCCGACCACAACCATTGCCCTGATAATCTGCGGCGAACCTCCCACTGCACTGGCACAGATGCTGCCGCCGGTTTTCCGCGCCAGCATGCCCACGCAGCAGTTGATAACTCGTATCACGCAAACCCTGGCCTGGCGATGCGCACCGCGATTGTACGTCCACGGTAATTTTCTGCGCATCCACGGACGAGGCATACTGATACTGGGCGAACCCGGCTGCGGCAAATCCAGCCTCAGCCTTCAACTGTTGCAGCGCGGCCATGCCATCATCGCTGACGACAGTGTCTATTTTTATAATGATGGGCTTGGACTAAGAGGGCACGGCACCGCGCGCAGACGCATTCAATGGCTGCATCTGCGCCAACAGGGATTTATTGATCTGGCCAAGGCGTTTTCCATCGCACAACGACCTGTCGCGCAAACGCTTGACGCTATCATTCGGATAGCGCAGCATAAGCGCCCGATTGCGCCGCCGGGGTCCATGATCAAACTGGGCACGCAATCCTTTCCGCTGCTCGAACTGCAGGCCGATATTCCAGAGGCTTGCGAGCTGGTGGAAGAATTTGCCACAAAGGTCAATCAACGCCAGGTGTCATTGGCGGAAAACTTAACGCTGCATGCCGATGTCGGCAACGCAGCAAGCGGGGAGATAGTGCGCACACTATGAAACTGGTGATCGTCAGCGGCCTGTCAGGGTCTGGAAAAAGCACCGTACTGCACGTACTGGAAGATTTGCGCTATTACGCCATCGACAACCTGCCCATCACCTTGCTGCCGCAGTTTGCCAATTCCATGTGCGACAACACCGACGTGTGCTACTCCCACGCGGCAATTAGCATCGACGCCCGCAACCGCCACAACGAACTCAAACATTTTCCGCGTATCGTGCAAGAACTGCGTGACACTGGCGTGGATGTGGAAGTCATCTATCTGGATGCCGACGATCACATTTTGCTGCGTCGCTTCAGCGAAACCCGCCGCAAGCACCCACTGACCAGCGATGCCACCGGCCTGCCCGAAGCCATCGCCCAGGAACGCCAACTGCTGCAAATTGTCTCCGAAGAAGCCAGCCTGTATCTGGATACCACCCAGACCAGCCTGCACGATTTACGTGCGCTCATCAAACAGCGCGTCGCCAACCGCAGCTCGCACGACATGTCCATCATGTTCCAGTCGTTTGGTTTCAAGCACGGCGTTCCAGTCGATGCCGATCTGGTATTCGATGTCCGCTGTCTGCCCAATCCCTATTGGGACCCGGAGCTACGTTCGTTCAACGGCTTGCAGCAACCGATCAAGGATTTTCTCGAAAAGCATGACGACGTACAGCAGATGTACGACGACATCCGCACGTTTCTCGAACGCTGGATTCCTACGTTTGAGGCCGGCAGTCGCACCTATTTGACCATTGCCATTGGCTGCACCGGCGGCCATCATCGCTCGGTGTACATGACCGAACGGCTCAGAGCGCATTTTGCGCCACGCGGTCTTGTGCTCAGTCGTAACCGGGATTTGTAAATCATGGCCGTCGGCATATTGATTATCACCCACGAACACGTTGGTCAGGCGCTACTGGATACCGCCATCAACACCCTAAGTTTTTGCCCGCTGGATGCGGCGGTCATCAACGTCGCCTGCGATTGCGACATCGATAAAATCACAGCCTCTGCCAAAGAACACTGGCGCAAATTGCAAACCGGCGATGGCGTGCTGATCATGACCGACATTTTTGGCTCCACGCCCAGCAACATTGCCTGCGCGCTGCAGACCCTAGGTCGCTGCGTTGTGGTGGCGGGAATAAACCTGCCGATGTTGATCCGCGTGTTAAACTACCCGCACTTAACCTTGAGCGAACTGGTTGCCAAAGCCTTGAGCGGCGGCCGCGAAGGCATACTCGCCAGCCCCGAGCCACAGAGATAATCCATGCCTGAAATGCACTTGGAAATCATCAACAAACTAGGTCTGCATGCCCGCGCGGCCGCCAAATTCGTCGCCACCGCCAGCGCTTTTCAGGCGGATATTCTGCTGTGCAAGGACGATCGTTGCGCCAACGGCAAAAGCATCATGGGCATCATGATGCTCGCCGCCGGCAAAGGCAGTCAAATCAGCGTGCGCGCCGAGGGCGATGACGCCGATGCGGCATTAGCCGCACTGAAAGAACTCATCAACCGTCGTTTCAACGAAGACGAATAACTCGTCACCACCCCCATCAACAGGACAGGCCATGCAGGCTACGGATCAAATCGCCGACCACTTGCAGCAAATCAGCCGCTGGCTACAGCAGGACAATGTCACCGACGCCGGCGTTCTGCTCAACAGCCTGCACCCGGCTGAAATTGCCCACCTGCTTGAAGCTCTGCCGCGCGAGCATCGCGTGCGGGCCTGGGAACTGGTCGACCCATCGCTTGATGGCGATATTCTCACTTACGTTAATGACGAAATCCGCGCACTGTTCATTGGCGACATGGCCAAGGAAGAGCTGCTCGCCGCCACCGAGAAACTCGACACCGACGACCTGGCGGACATTCTTCCCGACTTGCCGGAAACCGTCATTAACGAACTGCTGCAGTCCATGGACGAGCAGAACCGCAATCGCCTGGAAGCGGTACTGCAATTTTCCGAGGATACCGCAGGCGGCCTGATGAACATCGACGCGGTCACCGTGCGCCCGGACGTGACCCTGGAAGTGGTACAGCGCTACACCCGCACCCGCGGCAAACTGCCGGAAAACACTGACTCGCTGGTCGTCGTGGATCGTGATGGCGTACTGCTTGGCATCCTGCCACTGGTTGCACTGGTGACCCTGGACCCGGACACGGAGGTCAAGGACGCCATGCTGCGGGATGTCCCCGCGATCCTCGCCAGCGCCACCACCCATGATGTTGCCGATCTGTTCGCCCGCCGCAACCTGGTCTCGGCACCGGTGGTCGACAGCCAGCAGCGGGTACTGGGCCGGATCACCATCGACGACGTGGTCGACGTTATCCTCGAAGAAGCCGACCATACCTACATGAGTTCGGCCGGTCTGGACGAAGAAACCGACATGTTTGCGCCGGTGGTTCGCAGCGCCCAACGCCGTACCGTCTGGCTGGGGATCAACCTGCTCACTGCATTACTGGCGTCCTGGGTCATCAGCCTGTTCGACGCCACCATCGAAAATCTGGTCGCCCTGGCGATACTCATGCCCATCGTCGCCAGCATGGGCGGCATCGCCGGCAGCCAGACGCTCACCCTGGTTACCCGTGGCCTCGCCTTGGGCAAGATCGGCAAGACCAACTCCCGCATCCTGCTGCGCAAAGAGCTGGCGGTGGGTGCGGTCAACGGCATCATTTGGGCCATCGTGATCGGCGTGCTGTCGGCGCTGTGGTTTAGCAGCGTCTCCCTTGGCGCCATCATCGCCTTTGCAATCATCACCAACCTGATCGTCGCCGCCCTCGCCGGTGCCACCATCCCGTTGATGCTGATCCGCTATGGTGCCGATCCGGCGCTGGCCGGCAGCGTCATCCTCACCACAGTGACAGACGTGGTTGGCTTTTTTGCGTTCCTGGGGCTTGCCTCTATTTTTCTCGCCTGATTCACCACAATTTTACGGTCAACAACAAGTACACAAGCCCGCAACTATGGTATACAGAATCCTCTCGGATTGAGGGACGGGCATTCCGCCGCCCTCGAACAAATCCACCGGCGCTGTGATAAAATCTGCGCTTCGACAGCCTGTTGCCGTGAACATCAACGCGCATTCCTGAAGGAGAGACAATGGCTCGCATCATTTTTACCGACGGTCGCCAGATCCACGACCTAAAACAAATTCAAGCCACCCTGGCGCCGCTGAATGTCAGTTTGCGTTACTGGCCAGTCCCAACCGATACCGACAGCCAGTCATTACTGGCGGCCAAAGCCCTGGATGACAGCCAAAAAACCAGCCTGCTGCAATCGGTCAATCACTACTTTGATCAGCTCAAGGACGAACTGGGTTACACCACCCGCGACATGATCGTGCTGCACGAAGACATTCCCGGCCTATCCGATCTGCTGGCCAAGTTTGAGAGCATCCACACCCACGCGGACGATGAAGTGCGCTACATCCTCGCCGGCAAGGGCTATTTTGGTTTTGTCACTGCCGATGGCGAACAATTCCTGGTCGAGGTTAACGCCGGTGACTACATCAACGTCCCCGCCAACGCCGAGCACTGGTTCACCCTGGGCGATTCCAGTCGAATCAAAGCCGTGCGTTATTTCATCGACACCAGCGGTTGGGTACCCGAATATACCCAGCGACAGATTCAGTTTACTCCCGAGACCCTCCCCTGGAGCGCCGCCACAGCAGATTAAGCAAAGGCCCTGCGGGGCCTTTTTTAATCGCTACCGATTAGGAGCAATATGATGATTACAGTCAGTTATCGTTTTCCAGCCGGTGCCGACGCTGCCAAACTGGCGAAGGTCATTGCCATTGGCCAAACCGTTGGCTCATGGGGTGCGGAATTTTCGCACCGCGCCCAGGCCATGGCCGCCCACACCGCCCAGGTGCTGGACATCCAGCCACAGGCCGACGGCAGTCATATTGCCCGCATTGGTTTTCCACGCATTAATACCGAAAACGACATCGCCAGCCTGCTGACCATGATTTTTGGCAAATTCAGCCTGGCCGGCCCCGCCCGCGTCATGGCCATTGAGTTGCCCGACGACTACGGCACCGGCGCCAAATTCGGCATTGAGGGTATACGCGCCAAGCTCGAGGTTCACGACCGACCGTTGATCATGGCCATTTTCAAACCCGCCCTGGGTCTGTCAGCCCAGGATCATGCCGATCTGCTGTCCCAGGTTGCGCCCGAGGGACTGGATTTGATCAAGGACGACGAAATCAACTTTGACCTGCGCACCGCGCCAACCCTGGATCGAGTCAAAGCCTGTCATCGCGTCCTTGAGGAATTGCGCCAAAAACAGGGCCGAGACCTGCTGTACGCCGTCAACATCAGTGGCCGCGCCGACCAGATCGTCGACACTGCCCGCCGCCTGCAGGACGCCGGTGCCAATGCGCTGCTGCTCAACGTGCTGTGCTTTGGCTACTCGGTACTGGAAGCACTGGCTGCCCATCCCGATGTTGAAGTGCCCATTTTTGCCCACCCGGCGCTGTCCGGTGCCATTGGCGGTGCCACCGACGGCAGCAGCGATTACGGCATCGACTACAGCGTACTGCTCGGCACCCTGATGGCCTATGGCGGAGCCGACGCGGTGCTGGTGCCGGCACACTATGGCTCGCTGCCGTTTGCCGCCCAGAGCGAGTTTCGCATTCGCGACATCCTGCGCAATCCACCCGCCGGACGACGCAAAGTGCTGCCCGTGCCCTCAGCCGGTGTCACCCCTGGCATTACCCGTCGCGCGCTGGCCGATTATGGCAACGACGTCGCACTTAATGCCGGCTCGGCCATTTTTGATCACCCGCTGGGCGCTGCTGCCGGCGTGCGCGCCTTCTTCCAGGCGCTGGACGCCGTCAAACACCAGCGTCCGCTGAATGCCGCCGTTGATCACCCGCGAGAACTGAAAACAGCCCTGGAGAAATGGGGCGGTGACTGACAACAAGACCTGTCCGCTGATGGTGTTCTGTGATTTTGACGGCACCATCACCGTCAACGAAACCTTGCGTGGCATGTTTGTCCAATGGCTGCCACAGCAAGCGCCGGCGATACTGGCGCGACTGGATGCTGGTCAACTCAGTTTGCGTCAGGCGCTGATCGACCTGACGGCACTGCTGCCCAGTGACTGCCGTGAGCGCATGAGCCAGCAAATCCTGCTCGAACCCATGCACGCGGGCTTTGACCGCTTCGTCGAGTTTTTGCATCAGCGCGATATTCCGCTGGTCATTCTCTCCAGCGGTCTGGACTTTTACATCCTGACCAAACTGCAGCCCTGGCTGGACAAAATCCACGCCGTGCACGCCCTGCGAACTGAAATCGACGGCGAGCACCTGCGCCTGGTTCTGCCCTACGATGACGCCCGCGAGGCCATGCCCAAAGCCACGGTCATGGCCAGCTACCGGGCGGATTTCAATATCGCCATTGGCGATTCCATGTCAGATTTTCAGATCGCTCAACAGGCAGATCTGGTGTTTGCCCGTGATAAACTACTGGCCCACATGCAGGGGCAAACCAAGGTCTGCGCCTGGCGCGATTTTGATGATATTCAGCAACAACTGCGGAGCAAGCTAGACTAAATGGCCCTGACTTTCGATGACATGCCAGCCAGACAGGCATTGGCCCAGGTAGGCAAACAATTCCACCAGCGCGGCTGGATGTTCGGCACCGCCGGCAACCTGAGCAAACGCCATGACGAGGACAGCTTTTGGCTGACCGCCAGCGGCAAGCCCAAGGGCCAACTCGATGAAAACGACTTCGTCCGCGTCGATATTCACAGCGGCGACATGCTCGAACAACTGGCCGAGGGCAACAAACCTTCGGCTGAAACCTGCATTCATCAGGTCATCTACCAGCAGTTCAGCGATGCCGGCGCCTGCCTGCACGTGCACACGGTAGACGCAGTCATCGCCACCCAAAAATTCGCCCGTGATGGTTTGCTGCGCCTGCCGGCGCTGGAAATGATCAAGGGCTTTAATATCTGGCAGCAGAATCCAGAAATTGACCTGCCGGTGTTCGACAACATTCTGGAAGTTCCCCGCATCGCCGAGCAAATGTGCGCCTTTTACCAGACCAACCCCAGTCAACTGACGGCAATGATGATTCGCGATCATGGCATCACCGTCTGGGGCCGCAACCTGCAGGAAGCCTATAACCGAGTAGAAATTCTTGAGTTTTTAATGTCTTATCTGGCACGACAAGGCTAATTGCCCAATATTCCACCAGAAACATCTTGCCGCCTTCAAAGTGAGAACCAAGTCACGGTTTTAATTTTCATCACTCCCTGTCACCAGCCGAAATTAACTACACGTGGTTTGGGCAGGGAGTATGTGGGATGAGATATGTAGGTCGTCAACTTGCAGCATTGAGCATTTTGCTGATGATGACCACCCCCGTCCACGCCGAAAACTGGAGCAACCACGACACCGCCTGGGAAGCCACCTACATGGCGGTCCACCTCGCCGACTGGGGCCAAACCCGTGACATCGCTGCCCACTGCAACGGCGATTTGAACTACTACGAAAAAAATCCCTTATTGGGCAGCTGCCCGTCTACCACCACTGTCGACGTGTATTTTCTGACCACTGGCGTGCTGCACTACAAAATCGCCCAAACGCTGTCACCCCGCTATCGCCGCATGTTCCAGGTGGGCACCCTCGCCTTGCAAATCAATTCCATCAATAACAACAAAAAAATCGGCCTGAAGATTTCCTTCTGAAAATCAATGCAATAGCCAATTTCATCCGCAGCAAGGCCAAATCCTGCGTTCTGTGACCCAGTTCGCAGTTTTTGTGCTTAGTCCTGGCAAATCCTGTGTCGACAACTCGGATATCCACCGACACATCAAGGGAGGGGGATTATGCACCGAGCTTGGCGTTTCCTGATCATGTTCCTGGGAGGATGGTTAGTCATGAGTCCCGCACAGGCGTGGAGCACCCAGGACAGCATGTGGCAGGGCGCCTATTTGACCGCTCACGTTGCCGATTGGGGGCAAACCCGCGACATCTCGGTGCATTGCAACAGTGGTGGCAGCTACTCCGAAACCAACCTGCTGCTGGGCCGCTGTCCCAGCCTGGCGGAGGTGAATTCCTACTTTTTAGGAACAGCCATCCTGCATACCGGCGCGGCCTACCTGATACCGCACAAGTATCGTCGCGCCTTTCAGTTAAGCACGCTGGGAATGCAGCTCAACTTCGTCAACAACAACAAACAGATCGGCCTGAAATTTAATTTTTAGCCTTGTTGCGTCTGATCAGCTTGATCACCACTAACAACAACGGCGTGGCATGCATCAGCAAGTCAAAAATATCCAGTGGCCGCTGCAGCGAGCCATCCAGCAACATCTTCAGCTTTTCCAGCAAATGCGGCTCCGGCACAAAGGGCGCCAGGGCCAGCATGATGGCAATCACCACCAGCGGGAACAACGGTAATTTATCCAACCACGTCATTTTTTTGCCTCCTCGCGCCCAACCGCGCACTATACTTGCTTTATAAGGTAGTACTAAATTAAATATTAGCATAACCTTATATTCTTTTCGACCCCCGGGTCGCTCGCCAAAGGAGGTTTTATGGCCACCGTCACAAACAACACTTCACTCAGATGCGATGTCTGCCTCAAAGAAATACCCGCCAGCGTCGGCTACAACGCCGAGGCTGACGAATACGTTTCACATTATTTCGGGCTGGACTGCTACCAGCGCTGGCATCAACACCAGCAACTGGCAGGTTGTGCGCCTGGAAGCCAGGCGGCTAATTGCTCTTGGGACGACGAAACACGCTGACCAGAATCAGGGCCAGCACGCCAAGCACGCAGAAGATAACGACCGGCAGGTTGCCGAATACCGCAAACGGCGTCATGCCGGTGAGGGGCTGGATTTCCCCTTTGAGCACATGCACCGCAAACTGCGGCGAGGTGGCTAACAACTGTCCCTTGGCGTCGATAATGGCCGATACGCCGGTGTTGGTGGATCGCAACATGTAGCGCGCCGTTTCCAACGAGCGCATCCGCGCAATCTGCAAATGCTGGTGTGGGGCCATGGAGTCGCCGAACCAGGCGTCGTTGCTGGCGTTCACCAAAAACGCCGCCGATGGCAGTGCCTCAATCACCTCGTTGCCGAACACATCCTCATAGCAGATGGAAATGCCCGCCTCGTGGCCAACCAGTCGCAGCAGCGGTGCTTCCTCTGAGTCCCCAGGTTCAAAATCCGACATGGGAATCTGGAAGAAGTTGATAATACCGCCCAGCAAATCCGGCAGCGGAAGGTACTCGCCAAACGGCACCAGATGACGTTTAAAGTAAAATAACTCTTCGCCACCCAGACTCAGCATGCTGTTGTAAAAATGCTTCGTGCGCTGATCGTACACCGGAATCCCGACCAGCATTTCGCTGCCGTTCATCCGCGCTTCCTGCGCTACCGCATGCAAAAACGGCTTGATCTGGTGATACACCGCCGGCACGGCGGTTTCCGGCCAAACGATCAAATCGGTGCCCCAGTTTTCACGACTGAGATTGGCGTACAAATCCAGCGTCGGAATGCGCTGCTCCGGCAACCACTTCTGATCCTGGCTGACATTGCCCTGCACCAGCGCGACACTGATGGGATCGCCGGCAGGGTTCGACCAATCGACCCGCATCAATAGCAGTGGCAGCAACCACAGCAGCACCAACACCGGCGCAGTACGTCTGAGCACCGTCTGCCCCTGCAGCCAGATCAGCGCCAACAGTCCCGCTGACATCGCGATAAACAATGACAAGCCAAACACGCCAAACACCGGCGCCCAACCAGCCAACGGACTGTCAATTTGCGAATAGCCCACCGTCAACCAGGGAAAGCCGGTGAAAATCCAGCTGCGGACCCATTCCAGCAACACCCACAGCACGGGCATCAACACCACCAGCTGCAGGTACGGTTGCTGTTCGACGCGCTTAAAGCGTCGCGCCAGACCGCCAGCCAAGGCCGGGAACAGCGCCAGGAACAAGGCAAACAACAGCGTCAGCGCCATGGACAACAGCTCGTCCACACCGCCAAACCGTGTCATCGACACATGCACCCAGGAAACACCGATGGTGAACATGCCCACGCCAAACAGCCAGCCGCGCCAAAACGCACGTTTGGCGCTCACCTGCTGCCAGGCCATGAACAGGATCAATAACGAAACAACCGCCAGCGGCCACATGTTGAACGGCGCAAATGCCATCGGCAGCATCAAACCGGCAAGCAGCGCCGTCAGGTCGCCGCGGCGCCCCTGCAAAAAAGCCAACGAATTATTCACTGATTTTTTCTGATTTATTTTTTGAGACTTTGGTCAGCTGCAACAGGTGGATGCGGCGGTTGTCCGCACGCAACACTTCAAAGCGATACTTGTCGATCTGTACCACTTCGCCACGACTGGGCAAATGACCAAAACGGTTGAGGACAAAACCACCAATGGTATCGAATTCTTCATCAGAGAATTTGCTACCAAAGTAGTCGTTAAATTCATCAATTGGCGTCAGCGCCTTCACCGAGAATTTCTTCTCGCTGTATTTCATGATGTAGCTATCTTCGTCGACATCGTACTCATCCTCGATATCGCCGACGATTTGTTCGAGTACATCTTCGATAGTCACCAGACCAGAAACACCGCCGTATTCGTCGACCACGATTGCCATGTGGTTACGCTTGGCGCGGAATTCCTTGAGCAGCACGTTCAGACGTTTGCTCTCCGGAATAAATGCCGGCAAACGCATCACGTCGCGAATATCAAAGCTGTCGCTGCCTTGTTGGCGGGTAGAAAAATAGCCCAACAGGTCTTTGGCCAACAAAATGCCAACCACCTCGTCGCGGCTGTCGCCAATCACAGGGAATCGGGAATGTCCTGACTCCATGATCACGGGCAGGAACTGTTCTGGGGATTGATCGCGCTCCACCACCACCATTTGCGAACGGGGAATCATGATGTCACGCACCTGCATCTCAGATACCTGCATCACCCCCTCAATCATCGCCAGGGCATCGCCGCCGACCAAATCGCGGCGTTCGGCATCACGCAGAATTTCGATCAAGTCATTTCGGTCTTTGGGCTCGGCACCAAACACCTGGCTGATTTTATCCAGCCACGAACGGCCTTCAAGGCCGTTACTACTTCGTCCTTCTTTCATATCTCTTCTTAATGTTAGTAGGGATCGGGGAAGCCAAGGGTGGCCAGAATTTGACGCTCCAGCCCTTCCATTTCCTCAGCTTCGTTATCAGTTATATGATCAAAACCCAACAAATGCAACGTGCCATGCACGATCATGTGGGCCCAATGCGCCATCAGCGCCTTGTCCTGCTCGCGGGATTCGTCCGCCACCACCTGGGCGCAAACGACAATATCACCGAGCATCGGCAGATCTAATTCTTCGGGTAATTCCATCGGAAACGACAACACGTTGGTGGCGTAATCTTTACCACGGTAGTCGCGATTCAGTTGGCTAATCTCGGCGGCATCGGTAATGCGAATGCTTACTTCGGCTGGCTTGTGATAGCCTGCGCCCGCCAGCGCGGCCTGCACCCACTGACGCAGTTGCGCCTCGTCAGGCAAACCCGCCGTGTCCACGGCAAACTGCACATCCAGCTCAAGCATTTTCGTGTTTTTCGTAGGCGGCTACCACGCGCTGCACCAGAGGATGACGCACCACGTCTTTTTTCTCAAACATGGTAAAGCTGACACCTTCGACATCCTTGAGGATGGTGGTGACATGCAGCAGACCTGAGGCACGTTTGTCCGGCAAGTCTGTCTGGGTAACGTCACCGGTAACAATCACCTTGGAACCAAAGCCAATCCGCGTCAAAAACATTTTCATTTGTTCGCGGGTCGTGTTCTGCGCCTCGTCGAGAATGATGTAGGCATCATTGAGCGTACGACCGCGCATAAAGGCCAGCGGTGCCACTTCAATAATGTGACGCTCTATCAGTTTGGCAACGTGATCAAAACCGAGCATTTCATACAGCGCATCGTACAGCGGCCGCAAATAGGGATCGATTTTCTGCGCCAGGTCACCAGGCAAAAAGCCCAGACGCTCGCCGGCTTCCACCGCTGGACGGGCCAGGATAATGCGACTGACGCGTTCGTCTTCCAGCGCTTCCACTGCCGCAGCCACCGCCAGATAGGTTTTACCCGTACCGGCCGGACCGATGCCAAAATTGATATCGTATTCACGAATGCGCTGAATGTATCTGGCCTGATTGGCACCACGCACACGCACCACTTTTTGCCGCAACACCAGCTCCAATGGCGCACTGTGTTCGGCACTGGGATCACGCAATACTTCCACACCTGCCTCCTGTAGCGACAACTGCACTCGTTGCGGGGTTAAACTTTCTTTGACTGTATCAGCATACAAATTTTGCAACACCAACGCCGCCGCCTGAGCATCGTCAGCGACGCCCACGATGCGAAATGCATTGCCTCGGTGATTGATCTGCACCCCGAAACGGGATTCGATTTGACGGAGATGTTCGCCAAACTGGCCGCAAAGATTAGCCAATCGGCTGTTGTCCACTGGCTCGAGGTGAAAGTCCAGGGTCGACGATACGGGGGAATTCAAAATTGAGTCTAAACCTTTCAAGCTAGTGTCTCTGTTAAGTTAGCGGCCATTTTAAACGCTTTTTCACCCTCACCGGCCACGAACTCACCACGCAGCGAGTTGGGGAGAGCGTCGACGATGCGCACGTCAACGAATTTACCGATCCAGCACGCATCGCCGAGAAAGTTGACCACACGGTTGTTTTCAGTGCGTCCGCGCAGCTCGTTGGGGTCTTTTCTCGACGGCCCTTCCACCAGGATGCGCTGCACAGTTCCCACCATGCGACGGCTGATGTCCTGCGTCTGCTGATTGATGCGCTGCTGCAAAAGCGCCAGACGCTCTTTTTTCACGTCCGCCGGCACGTCATCCGGCAGACCGGACGCTGGCGTCCCCGGACGCGGGCTGTAAATAAAACTGAACGAGAGATCAAAGCCCACGTCCGCGATTAAATTCATGGTTGCTTCAAAATCCGCATCGGTCTCACCCGGAAAACCGATAATGAAATCCGACGACATGCACAGGTCAGGACGCGCGGCGCGCAGCTTGCGAATTTTGGATTTGTATTCCAGTGCGGTGTGGCCACGCTTCATCTGCGCCAGAATGCGGTCGGAACCACTTTGCACCGGCAAATGCAGATGGCTGACCAACTGCGGCACATCGACAAAGGCCGAGATAATGTTCTCATTCATTTCCACCGGGTGCGATGTGGTGAAACGAATACGACCGATGCCCTCAATCGCCGCCACAAAGCGAATCAGATCACCCAGATCGGCAACTCCACCATCGTGGGTAGCGCCACGGTAAGCATTGACGTTTTGCCCCAGCAAATTGACCTCGCGAACACCCTGGGCAGCCAGCTGGGAAACTTCCAGTAACACATCATCAAAAGGTCGGGAAACTTCTTCGCCACGGGTATAGGGCACTACGCAGAACGTGCAGTACTTGCTGCAACCTTCCATGATAGAAACAAAGGCACTGGGGCCATCGGCACGAGGCTCGGGCAGGCGATCAAACTTTTCGATTTCGGGAAAACTGACATCAACCACGGGCTTGCGCTGTTCGCGCACGGATTTGACCATTTCCGGCAGGCGGTGCAGAGTCTGCGGGCCGAACACAATGTCGACAAACGGCGCACGGGTGCGAATGCCTTCGCCTTCCTGACTGGCAACGCAACCACCGACGCCAATCACCAATTCCGGACGCTTTTCTTTCAGCTCGCGCCAGCGGCCCAGATGGGAAAACACCTTCTCCTGCGCCTTTTCGCGCACCGAGCAGGTATTTAGCAACAAAACATCGGCCTCTTCCGGCGTTCCGACCACCTGCATGCCATAGGCTTGATCCAGCACGTCCGCCATTTTGGAGGAGTCGTACTCGTTCATCTGGCAACCATTGGTAAGAATGTAAAGCTTGTCCGCCATGCGTTGATTAACCCGTGTTCAAAAAACGCGCTATGGTACTTGTAATCACCCTTATATGCCAGTCCCCCGACAGATGACCAATCCAATTTTCGCTGCTATACCGGAGGCAGCTACAGACGCCAGCCCTCCTGCCTTGATGAACAATCAGTTACAGGGCAATACTCATCTACAGCTATAGATCAGCAATTTTGGCTAACAACCTATTGCCGCACCGCAAATACAGGTATAATCCGCGCCTTTAGCATGGCGCCCATTAACGACAGTCGGCGTTGTACCAGGCCCCGAGCACCAACCGAAACCCGAATTGAGTAACCCATATGACTCCAGCAGCCAAAGCCCTGACCATCACAGCGATCATCGCGGTCACCAGTTATTTCCTGGCGCCTGTCCTCGGCCTAGCCGCAGGTTCCTTGTCCCTAGGCATACTGCTGGGCGGCATCATTGCCACAGTGATCATCGCCACGGCCAACACCCGTCCGCGTCCGGCCGCCAAAGCACCGAACCGCGCACCCGCCCGCGCAGCCAAAAATGACACCGCCGACAGCCGCGCCGCTGCTCCCATCAGCAGCAACGGTGAAACCGAAACCCTGTTCGTTGGCAACCTGGCATTTCGCGCCAATCGCCACAACTTGATGAAGCTGTTCGCTGAGCACGGCACTATCATCAATGCCCGCATTGTGACCGACCGCGCCACCCGCAAGCCCAAAGGTTATGGCTTTGTCGAAGTCAACACCGTGGATGCCGACAACATCGTTGCCAAACTCGACGGCGCCGATTTCTTTGGTCGCGAGCTCAAAGTCAGCCGCGCCAACAAACGCGACTAACCGGCACGTCGGAGAGAATTGCGTGCTCAAAGCCATCCAGGATTTCTTCAGCCAGCACCTGCAAAACAGCAGCGACAGCACTGATCAGACGCATCGCCTGCACCTGGCGAGTGCGGCACTGATGATTGAGGTCATGCGTGTCGACGACCGCGAATACCAGTCGGAACATCAGACACTGATCGAGTCGCTGCAAGCCAAGTTTTCGCTCAGCGAACAGCAAACCCACGAGCTGGTCGAACTGGCCCGCCAGGAAAGCGGCGATGCCACCGATTATCACCAATTCACTTCGCTGATAACCCGCCACTTCAGCCCCGAGCAGCGCGAACTGCTGCTGGAGTATCTGTGGGACATCGCCTACGCCGACGGCAATCTCGACCGATACGAAGAGCATTTGCTGCGCAAAATCAGCGACCTGCTTTACCTCAAGCACGACGCGTTCATCCGCAGCAAACTGCGCGCCCAAGCCAAACTCAAATAGCCCGTTGGCGTTGGCCTGACCAGTGGAATCCGGGTAGGATGGGGACTCCCCCAACCTAGCCGCGAGGAAACATCATGGAAGGATCTGCCATCACATGGGTTGTCGGCCTGATCGCCCTGGCCGCCGGCGCCGGCATTGGCGCACTGGTCAACCGCAACCTCTACCTCAAAAACTACCGCAAACGCTCCGCCGAGATGGAAGCCCAACTGCAGGACATGCAGCGCGAACAAGTGCTCTACCGGCAAAAAGTCGACCAGCACTTCAGCCAAAGTGCGCAATTACTGCAGGAAATGGCCAGCAATTACCAAAAAATTTATCAACACCTCAGCAATGGTGCCCAGGTGCTATGCGAAAACCCACCACAGCAACTGACCCAGCCGCTGGAGGGCAACGCTCACGACGCCACCAATGACGATGTAGAAAGCCCTCGCCTCGCACCACGCTACCAAACCATGGACTTCGATACCGAAACCGAAATGGACAACAACCACCCGCCTCTTGGCACCGGCGCGGCGAAAAATCCAGTCACTGGCGTCGCCTGACATCCACAACATTCACAGCCCCAGAGTTATCCACAAAATCTGTGGATAACTCTGTGCATCTCTTGGGGGAAAGCTGGGTTTGTTCTTGCCAAATCGGCCAACGCTTTAAATTGATCATTTTTCACTCAATTATAACTAGCTGTTTTTATTGTATTTATTGAATAAAAATCAAATTCCAGCCACTCCCGACATCCAATCAGCGCTCCTCGTACAAAATAAGACCGCTGTGGAAAACCTCGCCAAGAAATTGGCTTTGCATTGACAAAAAGGCGTTAGCAAACACCCACTTTCGGTGACAAACTACAATCCAAGATTGCCTCCGCAAGCTTTCGCGCGACGGTTTTCCACACGAGCAATAAAACGCCTGTTCCAGCTACAACTCCCCCTCCGCGCTACCAATCATCCAACCAGAGTCGCGCCATTCTCGCCAGTCCCAAATCTCGCCCCCAAACCCATTTTCACTCCCCCCTCATCCACACCTCATCCCGGATATTTTCCCCAGAGATACCGCGCATCATTCACCCTCAAATTGCACAAACGAGGCTAACTCAGGCATCTGCCTACGAATTTTTCACTTATCCACAAAACCTGTGGATAAGTATGTGGATGCATTGGGGGAAAGTGGCTCAAACCCGCATGATATGGTGCTCCACTTTAAATTGATCAAAAAACTAGCCATGACGTAACTATATGTTTTATATGCGATTTTATAAGTCAAGCCAAGTTAGGCAGGAAATTTTCACCGATGGCTGTCAATCAAAATTTTCGCTGTGGAAAAGTCTGACAATTATTTGGCAATCGCTTGACAAAAAGACGCTAGCAACCGCTCACATCAGCGCTTGCACTGATTGTCTCGCTGCGACTCAGGGCAGGTTACCTGACTGTTTCTTGGTGCCGCGTATCGCCACCGCCTGCAGCGGATCATCGGGCCAGGAGTGCTTGGGATAACGCCCCTTCAAATCCTTCTTCACCAACTGATAACTGTCACGCCAGAAGCCGGGCAGATTCTGGGTAACCTGCGCCGGGCGCATGGCCGGCGACAACAGATGCAACGTCAGCGGCAATCGCCCCTGGGCGATACTGGGATGCTGGTCATAGCCGAATAATTCCTGCAGCCGTACCGCCAATACCGGCGGCTGGACACTGTAATCGATGGCAATGCGCGAACCGGTCGGCACTACAAAATGCGTAGGCGCCAATGCCTCCAGTTGTTGCTGTTGGTTCCAGTCCAGTCTGGCCAGCAGAATATCGCGCAGATTCAGTTGCGACAGGTGAGTAAGACGGTTCATGCGGTCTAGATACGGCAACAGCCAGCCCTCCAGCGTGTCCAGCAGAGCTTGCGCCGAACAATCCGGCCAACCCTGTTCCGGCAACCACTCGCGCAGCAACTGTAACCGTGCGCACAGCTGACGACTGCCATCGTCCCACGGCAAACAATCCAGACCTTGTTGGCGTATGCCCTGCAGCAAACCCTGCTGCCGCTGAGCCGTATCCGGTGTCAGCTCCTGTTTTTGCAACAACAGCTCGCCCAGCCGCCACTGCCGTTGCGCCACCACCGCACCACTGGCCCTGTCCCAGCCAACCTGGTCGAACTGTTCGATCTGGGCTGCAAACTGCTGGCGCAGATCAGCTTCCAGCAGCGGAGCCGCCAGCCGGATCACCGGCTCGGCCGCGTCGCTGCCCAGCTCGGCCACGGCCAGAAATGGGTGTGTTGCCAGCGGGTGATGCGCCACCAATGCCGCGCCACGACCATTGCTCAGGCGGTAACGGCCACTGCCGGGACTGCGCAACATCGCGACCCGATCAGGATAGGCCAGTGCCAGCAGCAAACCGAGCTGACTCGCCTCACGAATCTGGCCGCCACTGCCTGCCAGTTGTCGCTGCCATTGCCCCGCCTGACGGACGATGCGCTGCACCAGTCCGGCATCCTGACGCGACTTGCCACGCTTGGCGGCCTGCAGCGCCTGAAAATGTTCCCACAGGTCGGCTTCCTGATTGCCCAGCAGCGGTCGCTCGCCCAGCATCGCCGCCAGCTCGCACGCGGCCTCGCCCAGCCCCAGCTGGCTGGCGCGCAGCATCATGTGCGCCAGACGGGGATGCACGCCCAACTTCGCCGCCTGCCGCCCCAGTTCGGTCAACTGCCCCTGCTCGTCGAGCAACTCCAGCTGCCGCGCCAACGTCCGCGCCTGCTCAACGCTGCCGGCACTGGGCACGTCCAGCCAGCGCAACTGGTTCAGGTCGCGCACGCCCCACTGCGCCAGTTCCAGCACCAATGGCAGCATGTCGGCGGATTTGATTTCGGCATCGTCAAATTCCAGCATCCGCGCTTGCTCGGCCTCCGCCCACAGCCGGTAGCACACCCCCGCCTGCAGACGCCCGGCACGTCCGGCACGCTGCCGCGCCGAAGCCTGGGAAATCTGCCGCAACTGCAGCCGGCTCATACCGCTGTCAGCATCGAATCGCGCCTGCCGCGCCTGCCCGCTGTCGATCACCACATTGACGCCTTCGATGGTCAAACTGGTCTCGGCGATGTTGGTCGCCAGCACAATCTTGCGCCGCCCCGGCGCGGGCGCGGTAATCGCCTGCAGTTGCTGCTGCCGATCCAGATCGCCATACAGCGGAGCAATCAGCACCTCCGCCGGCAGCGATTGCTGGCGCAGCATTTCTTCCACCCGTCGAATCTCGCCACTGCCGGGCAAAAACACCAACTGGCTGCCAGCGTGTTGCTGCAACGCCTGCATGATCACGCTGACCAGTACATCCCAGCGCTGGCGAGGCTCGCAGGGGCGGTAATTCACCGTCACCGGAAACTGCCTGCCCGGACAATTCAGCACGGGCGCCTGCCCCAGCATGCGGCTGAGCACATCGCTGTCCAGGGTGGCCGACATCAGCAGCAGCTTCAGCTCGTCGCGCAGATTCGCCTGCACATCCAGACACAGCGCCAGCGCCAGATCGGCCTGCAGCGATCGTTCGTGAAATTCGTCAAAAATCACCAATCCATAGGCTTCCAGCGCAGGATCATCCTGCAACATGCGCGTCAGCACACCTTCGGTGACCACTTCCAGCCGGGTCTGCTTGCTCACCTTGCTGTCCATGCGGGTGCGATATCCCACGGTCTGCCCCGGTTCCTCGCCCAGACAACTGGCCATGTACACCGCGACGCTGCGTGCCGCCAGACGACGCGGCTCCAGCATCACAATGCGCTGGCCGGCCAGCCACGGCGCCTGCAGCAAGGCCAGCGGCACGACGGTGGTTTTCCCCGCGCCGGGTTCAGCCTGCAAAATGACATTGGGATGCTGGACCAGCAGCTGCTGCAGCGGCGCGAGATAGGCTTCAATCGGTAACGACATGGCAATCAGGACTTGCGCTGCATGTCGTCAAAAAAGCGCATGGCCATCTGGAAAGCATAGCCGGGTGCCTCACTGACGCTGCTCGCCTCCCGCCGGCTGTGTTGTTGATAAAACTTGCGCATGGCCAAAATATGCAGCGGCAACTCTCGGAAAAATAGTGGATTTTTATTCAGAAAAAATTGCGCAACCGCGATCGGGGCATAGGCCAGACGGTTGGGGGTTGGCTGTTCGGGCAACCGGACGGTCACTTGCGGCCAGTCGCCGGCGCGAGGTTGCGCCTGGATCACGTAGCACTCGTCGACGCTGCCGCTGATGGTCGCAATCGTCAGCTTGCCATCCAGCCGCATCGCGCCCTCGGCGTGCAATTCATTCACCGGCAAAAATATTTTGGTCGCATAGGCGCCAGCCCACTGCCCCAGGGTTTCCAGCAAGTGATTGGCCAGTTCATCCTCGGCCAACTGCTGCATCACCAACGCAAAAAAGTGGTCCCACAGCCAGATTTGCTCGTGCTCGGCCAGACTGCCTTCCAGCAGCATTGGCAGTTTCGAGTCCGTTTCAAATTCTGGTCTAAAATCAATCAGTAATCGACTCACGTTACAGCGCCCCCTGGCTGACAGACATAAATATTTTGGATTCCAACTATCAAAATCCCGGCTGATGTGTCGAATAGTATATTAGTTTTGGCGGATATTCCCGGAGAGACCGGTAAAGGTCATGCGCAACGCTGTTTGTAATTACGCTATCCTGTTGATTTTGCTGTCATTGGCTTTTCCCATTGGCCAGGTTCACAGTGCCGAAAAGGCACCAGAGCCCACGATTCCACAGCACATCGAACAACTACTGGCTCAGGAAGGCCCCTCCAGCTGGGCCCCCGACATCAATCGCCCCATGCTGCGCGAATTTTACACGCCTCGCCAGTATCAACCTATTTGGGACGCCACCTGGGGCATGAGTGAAAACGCTGCACTGTTTCGCGACGCCCTGATTGACAGCCACCTGGAGGGTCTGGATCCCAGTGAGTATCACATCGACGGCATTCGCTACCTCTGGAAGTCAAACCGCATCATTAACCGCGCCCGCCTGGAGTTGCTGCTTACCGACGCGTTTTTGCGTTACTCCATTGAGGTTCGCGCCGGCTATCAGTATCCCCGCGCCGTTGATCCCCGCTGGTATGTGGATCCACCCAAGGTCGACCCCATCACCCTGCTGCGGCAAGCCATTGACGAACGCAACCTGCCCAAACTGCTGCGCGAACTGCCGCCGCCGCATCCGCAGTATCAGCTACTCAAGCGCGCCTTGGCCAATTATCGTCAACTGCAAAGTCAAACCCCCACCTGGCCCACGGTACCTGGACGCAATACCCTGCGCCTGGGCGATCGTGATCCCGCCATTATTCCACTGCGGCAGCGCCTGATCAGCGAAGGGTTTCTGGCCAACACACCGCCGACCTACGCCGATCTGCTCGACACGGATGTGGAGCAGGCGGTTCGTGACTTTCAGCATCAATACGGCCACGAGGTGGATGGCATGGTCGGCCGCATCACTCGCCGCTCGCTGAACATTTCACTGGATGATCGCATCAAGCAGATTCAGCAAAACATGGAACGCTGGCGCTGGCTGCCACGCGATCTGGGGCAGCGCTATGTAATGGTAAACATGGCCGGCTATCAATTGGAGCTGGTGGAAAACGGCACGCCCAGCCTGGAGATGCGCGTTATCATCGGCAAGACCTATCGAGGCACACCGGCCTTTGCCAACCAGATTGAGTACCTGGACATCAACCCAACCTGGCACGTCCCGGCGAGCATCGCCAAACAGGATTTGCTGCCCAAAATCCAGAAAGATGGTCAGTTCCTGACCACCAACCGGATGCGCGTATTCGATTCATGGAAAAAGGACGCCACTGAAATTGACCCGCTGCAGGTCGACTGGACCACGCTGAATGAAGACAATTTCCCGTATTATCTGGTGCAGGACCCCGGCCCCAACAACAGCCTGGGCAACATCAAGTTCATGTTCCCCAACAGCTGGAGCATTTATCTGCACGACACGCCTTCACGCGAACTGTTCAACAAGGAAGTGCGCACTTTCAGTTCCGGCTGTATTCGCATTGAGCGCCCTATCACCCTGGCGTACAAACTGTTGAACGACGAGGGCTGGGATCAGCGCAAAATTCGCGACACCATTCGCGACGGCAAAACCCAGCGCATTACCCTGAAAAAAACCGTTCCCATCTACCTGCTGTATTGGACCGCCTGGGTGGATGAACATGGCCGGGTGCAGTTCCGCGACGATATTTATGATCGCAACGAAAACATCGCTACCGGGCCGGTGGAAATACTGCCGAACAGCTGATGACCTATTTGCCAAGACTGCCACATCTGGTAGTCTTGGCGCATGAAAAACAATACAGATTATACAGTTATTTCCGATGGCGCCGCTCTGGATAGCTTTTGTCAGCAGCTGCAAAACCAAACCTGGATCGCCCTGGATACCGAATTTCTACGGGAAAAAACCTATTATCCCAAACTGTGCCTGGTGCAAATTGCCACGCCCGAGCTGGCTGCCTGCATTGATCCTCTGGCCATCGACGACCTGTCGCCCCTGCTGGATCTGCTGTACAACCGCAACATCACCAAGGTGATGCATTCCGGCCGTCAGGATCTGGAAATTTTTTACAACCTGCGCGGCGAACTGCCCAGCCCCATTTTTGACACGCAAGTGGCTGCGCCATTGATTGGCCTGGATGAGCAACTGGGTTATGCCAGCCTGGTGCAGGAACTGTTGGGCGTCAATCTGGACAAAAGCCACGCCCGCGCCGACTGGACCCGTCGCCCGCTGCCGGCCAATCAGCTGCAATACGCGATTGAAGACGTGACCTACCTGGCGCAAATCTACCCCAAGCTGAAATCCATGCTGGAAGAGCGTAATCGCCTGCAATGGCTGGACAGCGATTTTGCCGCCATGACCGAGCCGTCGCTGTACCAGAATCCACCGGAAACCGCCTGGCTGCGGGTAAAGCAGGCCAACAAACTGCGACCGCAACAGCTCAGTGTGCTGCAGGCATTGGCCAGTTGGCGGGAAATCACTGCGCAACAGCAAGACTTGCCACGCGGCTGGCTCTGCAAGGACGAGGTGCTGATCGACATTTGCCGTCAGTTGCCCGACAAGGTACAAGAGCTGGCGCATATCCGTGGCCTGACCGAAGGATTTGTCCGCCGCCACGGCCAGGCGCTGGTCGAGTTGATTCACACCGCCAAATCCCAGCCGCCTGTGCCACTGCCGGACTATGAGCGCAAACAAAAGCTGTCTCCGGCAGACTTCGCCCTGGTCGATGCCCTGCAGGCCATCGTCAGCCTGACCGCCGCTGATTTTGAACTCCACCCCAATCTGCTGGCCACCCGCAAAATGCTGGAGCAGTTTCTGGCCAATCCGAGCAGCTCAGCCCTCGAACACGGCTGGCGCAAACAGGTACTGGGGGATTTGCTGATTTCGTTTTTGCGCGGAGACATCATGCTGGGCTGCCACGCCAAACAACTCACGCTGTACGACCACTAACCGTGTCCTAGCGCCAACCCAGTCGCTGTGCGGTGAATGGGCCGTGTGTGACGACGTTGGCGCGGAACAACTCGTCAAAATTACTCACCACCGATCCCTGCACCAGTGGTAAAGCCAGCAGCACCTTCGCCCAGGCCGCTACTTTAGGATAATGTTCCGTCAGGCCCAACTCCCGGTCCAGTTGCAGCAGGCGCATCCGCATGAACAGCGGCGCGTAGGCAAAATCCACCAGCGTCAATGCCTGCCCATTGAAATACGGGGTTTGCTGCAATTCATTTTGCAGCCAGCACATTTTGTTTTTCAGCACATCCAGTGATTCATCCCATTGCGTCTGGGTACGGGCATGCATCACCCCACTCACGCCTCGCAACGCGCTGCCGGCATAGGCCATCCAACTCCGGTCCAGAGCACGCAGCAACGGGTCCTCGGGCAATAACCGCCCTCCCGGCGTGGTATCGTCGATGAATTCGCAGATTACCGAGGATTCAAACAGTACCTCCTTGTTGTCCACCACCATGATCGGCACCTCGCCCAAGGGCGACAATTCCTTCAACCATGCCGGCGGCTGGGCAATATCGACAAACTCAATATCGTAGGGGACTTTTTTATGGCGCAGCGTAATCAACACTCGCTGAGCATAAGGGCACAGTTTATAACTCACCAATTTCAATAACATACGAATTCCGATTTTAGGCAGACCCACTACCAGCCTGTGACAGGCGCTGACAAAAGTCAATTTAACCACAAAACCTCAGGTTCTCCCCGAACCCAGTACTTGCTATGATGGAACGGTTTTCGGCCCCTTTCAGCCACTAACAACGACAGGTACGTATGGGCGAAGTCATTCCCTTCAAGCGACCCAAGCTTTCAGACAAACACAAAGGCAACACCTTATGCCGACGTGGTTTTCACAAATGGAAACTCCTGAAGCAGCAGCTGTTTGACGTAAAACAGGGCAAACTGGTCACCGTATACGAATGTGAACGCTGCGGCGAAAAGAAGAACGAATCCCACTAACATTGAGCGGCAATGATTTTCAAAAAACAAAAGGCCGGATCTATTCCGGCCTTTTCTGTGTTCGCCCGTCCAGCTTAGCTGATCAACTTATTGACCGCCCCCAGCAGACGCTCAGGGGTAAAGGGTTTTTGCAACCAACCCGTCGCCCCGGATTGCTTGGCTTTGTTTTTCTTGTAGTCCGCGCCTTCGGTTGTCAGCATCACAATCGGGATAAATTCGTAGCCTTCAAGCCGTCGCAACTTGGACACCAGACTGATCCCCGACATCACCGGCATGTTGATGTCGCTGAGTATCAGATCAAACTTCTGTGCACGGGCAATATCCATCGCCTGCATACCGTCTTCGGCAGTCACCACTTCATGACCCTGCGCCGTCAGTATCGCGCTCACCAAATCTCGAATAGTTTTTGAATCATCAACCGATAATATTTTGGCCATAGGTTTATTCTCTGTTCATTGTCGACAAGGATATCGGCAATCGTTCGGTGAAAATTAAATGCACTCCGATCGCGTAAAAGACTGCATTTACCTATTGATAAGACCATCTGTGGACGAAAATATCACCATGAAAAAAAGCAGGTTTAATTGGAAAAGTTGGCTGATCAACATCAGCATCGTTCTGGTTGCCTACTGGGCTATCCAGCTTTACCAGGGCCAGGACGCCCCCAGCGGCGCGGCTCCGTTATTGTCTGGCATTAGTCTGGACGGCAAGCCCGTTGATTTGCGACAAATGCGCGACAAGCCGGTGCTGGTGCATTTTTGGGCCACCTGGTGTGGCGTATGCCGACTGGAATACGCCAGCATCGACAAACTGGCCAGCGAGTATCAGGTGATCACCATCGCCACCCAATCCGGCAGCCGGTCGCAGGTGCGCGAGCACGTCAAACGGGTCGGCATCACCGCGCCGGTGCTGGTCGATGATCTCGGTCTGATGGCCAGACACTATGGTATTCGCGGCTTTCCCAGCAGCTTCGTCATTGATCCGCAGGGCAACATCAGCGATCTGGAAGTGGGTTACACCACGTATTGGGGATTAAAAGCGCGTCTGTGGTGGGCGGGACTATAACGCTTTGTAACGCACCATGTTGGCAGTGAAGGTAATGCCTTTTTCGCGATAGGCAATGCGTATCGGCACAAAGCCCAGCTCCGGCGCGCACCACAATGTGGTTTGAGTCTTGCCGTCATCGGCAAACATCACCAAAGTGCGATAATTCACTTTCGCCAATTGCAGTGTTTCTTCACGCAGCAAAGTCACACTGTACTGTTTTAACCGACTGTCACTGGCAATCGTGTAACTGAATTGCCGCTCACCCTTGGCCAGATCCTGCATTAGCCGTAATTGAAACGATGCCTGATCCAGCACCAGATGATCCAGCGAATGCTGTTTTTTCTGTTCATTGATGCTGATCCGCAATTCGCCCTTGGCCCAATCAAAGGTCTGCTCAATCCGTTCGCTGATATCACCCCGCCGAATTTTTTGATAGCGCGTAGGACGCAGCCCATCCGACTGCTGCAACCAGCTGGTTTCGCGTACATCCTCTGCGGCAACCATCGCGGCCACGCCGGTTGTACGAAAGTTTGACTGATAAACCAGGCTTGCCTGCTCGAAGCGGCGATCCGCCAATGCCATCAGCAAGCCGGCTTTTTTGACTTCGTAAAACGCCTCGAAACTTGCCGGCAGCGACTGCGCCCCCACCGGCAGAGCCAGACACAACAGCAACAACGCGCCCAGCCATCTCATGCTGCACTCCGTTGTTGCCAAACCTGGCGCATAAAGTCGAAGTGACGAACACAAATCCAGCTAAACACCCCACCCCATGCGGCGCCGATCAGCGCGCCGACCAGCACTTGCGACGGAAAATGGCTACCCAAATAAATTCGCGACAGCCCTACCGAGACCGCCAACAGCAAAAACAGGGTCGTCCAGTACCAGCGGCGCAGCACCAGACTCATGAACACAAAGGTCGAAAAGAAATTCAGTGCGTGATTAGACGGCATTCCGCTGTTACTGACTTCGCAACCGATAAATAGGCTGTCTCCCAGGCCCCGCAGCTGCGCGGCCCAGTCCAGACAGGGGCGCGGCATACCAAACCCATCTTTCAGCAAATTACCAAAAGCATCGCCAAAAACCACCAGCACCAGCAACCCCAGGCCCACGCGCCAACCAGCAACACCATAGCGCAGCCCCAGCGCCACAATAATCAGCGCCATCAGCGGGAACGAAAACCCCGCCTTGGCAGATACCAGCTCAAAGTACACATCCAGCCAGGGATGCGCCCACCCCTGGTTAATCCACAGCAATAGCGAACCATCCATCACGCCACCGCCTCGGCCAACAGCTGGCGAAAATGCGACCAATCGAAATAAGGGCCGGGATCGGTCTTACGCCCCGGCGCGATATCGCTGTGACCCACGATTCGATCAGGAGTAATCGCCGGGTAGGCCCGCATAATTTCCCGGCAAAGCTGCACCAACACCTGATACTGCACCGGCTCAAACGGCACGTCGTCACAGCCTTCCAGCTCGATGCCAATGGAAAAACGGTTACAGCCTTCCCGCCCCTGAAACACCGACTTACCCGCATGCCAGGCCCGCAATTGCAGCGGCACGTACTGGATCACCTCGCCCTGGCGACGAACCAGCAGGTGGGCCGACACCTCCATCTGGTGAATCTCGGCAAAATAGGGATGCGCCGCCCCGTCCAGGCGGTTGCAGAACAAGTCACTGATGTAGGGGCCGCCAAACTGGCCGGGAGGCAGGCTAATGGCATGAATCACCAATAAATCAATCACTTCGCCCAGCGGACGCGCATCGCAATTTGGCGATGGCTGATTGGTCACTCCACTGAACAGCCCGCTGTCTAAATCAAATTTCATAACATTCATCTCGAAAATGACATTTCAGAATGAGCTATTTCAATTCTGTGAGGCGATTGGCAAAACCCGTAGCATTTGCCGCTCAAAGCCCCTCTCCCCAGTCCGATTCATATCTCAGGAACACTGAGACAGAACCCATGAGAGGATACCCCTATGTTTAGCGCTTTCAAAAAGTCGATCGTAATTCTTGGAATCAGTGCTGCGGCAGGTCTTGCCCAGGCAGCAGAATTCGAAGACGGCTTCATGGCTGCCCAAGCCTCGGACTACACCAAGGCTGCCGCCAAACTTGAGCCTCTGGCACTGAAAAATGATGCCCGCGCACAATTCCTGCTGGGCACCATGTACCACAACGGCGCCGCCGGCCAAATGGATGAAGCTACCGCTGTAAAACTCTATCACAAGGCCGCCGAAGGTGGTGTACCCGAAGCCCAGGAATATCTGGCTGCAGCTTACCAGGAAGGCTGGTTTGGCCTGAAGAAAGACGAGAAACAAGCCAAATACTGGAAAGATCAATTAGCCAAATAATTCTCCTGAACTCCTTGTCCTCAACGGGCGCTTCGGCGCCCTTTTTGTTGACTAGTAGTCCGCAATCATCCGCACCCCCATCACCGTAGACGCCGCATTAAACGCGCTCATACCGGGGTTTTGAATAAACTGCATGTTGGGTTGAATCTTCAGCCAATGCCGCACCTTGGCTTGATAAGTCACTTCCACAATGGTTTCTGCTGACAAGGCTTTCGCGGAAACAACGTTATCCCCGTCCCAGAGGTACATCAACGGATTGTTTGCTAAAAAATAAGGGCTCTGTCGCGTTTGGATCAATGCCAGACCAAACTCGTCCAAGTTGCGCCCCGGCAACAATCCTCGCACGTGCAAACCTACTGTCCAAAACTGGTAAAGGCGATTAACGAATTGATCGCCCATGGCAAACTTGGCAAAACCACCAAGATTGTCGATCAATTGCCCCTCTAACATCGCGTAGCCACCACCCACCCCAGGACGATTCACCCACCAAGTGTCGAAGCGGTAAGACCCTGCTTGATTAATGTGCTTCTCATTTACGGTGGGAAGCCCGGTCATTTCGTGGATTTCTTTTTTCAAATACCAGCCACCGGCAGCGATGCGCCAATAGCCCGCTTCGGTATACCGCTCACCACTGGCGTAGCCAGCTTCGATCATGCTCAGTACGCCTTCACTGGAATTGACACTGGTATTGAAATATTCATCTGTCGCCCCGGGGGTGCCATCGTACAGACCACCACTCCAATACAGACCGGGCGTCAAGTTGGTATGAAAAGTAAGCCCTAACGACGCGTTAGGATAGGTGGGCATCAAACCCGCGTGGGTGAACACACCATCTAATTGCAGCGACTTGTTCACAAACAGGCCGGTATATTCCATCTGGTAAAACCGGTCTTTGACATCCTGCATGCCGACACGAACATTGGCGTGACTGTAAGGGTATTCATGCTGATACCAAAGCTCCATCAGTTTGCCTACCTCATATCCCCGTGCGTCCACATTACTGACACCCTGGACATCCCCGGCAAACACCGAAGGGCTGGTACCAAAGGTAAACAGCAACCTGGCGTAAAACTGGCCGTTGTCCCACCACTTGTTTTCAGCGGTGTCGATGGTGCTGTGCACATCCGCGTAACCCAGCACTGCCGAGGTATTCGGTTCACCCAACGTGCCATCGGAATGCTCAACCACCGGCACGCCGCCGGCACTTTTGGCCCAAAAATCCACCACGGTCTGCGCCTGCACCTTCAACAAGGAGTCATCGTCATTAGGCGATAGCGCCTTTTTTTCATCCGTTAGTTTTTGGGCTTTTTCCTGCTCACGCTTGGCACGACGCAAAGCCTCAGCCCGACTTTCAAACGGATCAAGGATTTCGCCAGTGCTCGCCGGCGTACGCAGCGATGGGGAAAACACCTGCGGTTCTTCGTCGGCCGACCACACGGCCGAACTCATGCTAAACATGGCAACAGCCAACAACCAGCCACTTCGGTGTAATTTAATCCTTGCCATGTAACCTTTCAGGTAAAATGTTCTCTTGATGAAACGATATCTTTTGATGCGAACTGACCTCTTAAACATCAATGAGTTCAGCCGCAACCCGGCGTAAGATGCCGCGTATTGTGACCGGTTTTGTCATAGCTATAAACGTCAACCCTCCCTAAAACTTAAATTTCACAACGGTTTCCCAGCCATGGCGCGACTCATTTTACTCAACAAACCGTTTCAGGTGATGTCACAGTTTCTGGACGACCAGGGACGAACCACGTTGAAAAACTTTGTCGATCTGCCGGGTGTTTACCCTGCAGGCAGACTTGATTACGACAGTGAAGGCTTGCTACTGCTGACCGACGATGGCGAGTTACAGCATCGCATCGCCCACCCCAAGCATAAACTCGACAAGACCTACTGGGTGCAAGTGGAAAATGAAATCAGCGATGCCGCATTATCGCAGCTTCGTCAGGGCGTTGAACTCAATGATGGCTTAACCCGTCCCGCCAAGGCACGACGCATTGCCGAACCCACCAGCCTTTGGCCACGCAATCCGCCAATCCGCGAACGACAAAACATTCCCACCAGCTGGCTGGAACTAACCATCAGCGAAGGAAAAAATCGTCAGGTGCGCCGCATGACCGCCGCCGTTGGATTTCCTACCCTGCGGTTAATTCGATATCAGATTGGCTCATGGACACTGGAAGGTTTAGCTCCCGGAGACTGGCGGGAAGAACAGGTTCATCTGCCGCAAACCCGTGCACGCGGCAAGTCTGGCCCACCTCAGCGCAAGCGTCGCATGGATTGAAATTTGAAGTTGTCGTCGAACTGAATTTCGAACGCGCCGTGTACACCATCATGGCCGACAAATTGGCGTAACAATGAGGCAGGAAATTGTACTTTGCGTCCATCATGGGCACGAACGATCACCCACTGTATCGCTCCTTGATAGTGCGCCAAATAATCCTGATGACTGATGTTTAGTGAAAAATATACTTTGGACGTCACACCTAAGCCGCGTTTTTCAATCCCAGCAACATAATTGATTGTTCAAGATTATAAACCAATTTCGCATCCTTTTTGATCACCACATCCGGCTGAAGTTCCACTGGCTCTGTCAATTGCGTGTTACTGGAAAGCAAAATCGTTTTGCTCTGGGCACTGGCACCACTGGACAGTTTCAGCGTAGCGATCAACGCAGAACCACTCAGCGGCCCCAACTCCTGTGATGCCACCACCACAAAATCAAATTTTTCAGTCAATGCCCGCGACAACGCATTAATGCTGTCCCTTGCCTCAGCCAATTGCACGTTGTCTTCGCCCAGTATTTTGGCAATGATTTTGGCATTCATGGACGAACGATCCACCACCAAACCATGCAATTTGTTTTGGTGCGAACGTTTCTTGATTTCGCTCAGGGTTTGCTCAATATCCTGGAACGAGGTCTCGGCTTGCTGAATATGGCTGATCGCATCGCGCAGCAGATCCACGTAGGCCAACAGAATATCCAGCTGGCTGGAGGAAAGTTTGACGCATTTTTCCAATGTCGTCAGCCAATCTTCCATCTGGTGACAAATACCAGAAATAATATGGTAGCCATACGTACCACCGCTGCCCTTCAGACTGTGCACTGCTCGATATAATTCGGCATAGTGCTCGGCGTAATCGTCGCTTTTTTCCATGGCCAGACAGTGCAGCTCAATGTCCTCCACCTTGCTAGGCAGAGCAGTGATATACCCCTGTCGCAGTTCGTCCAGCAAATTTTGCGCTAGTCCATCGGTCATTGCATTTCTCACCCGTTGATCATTAGTATGATGACTTGTCGAGCCGCAAATCATCATGCACAGTCAAATCATTCAATCTCTGTCTGGTATCCCTATCGCCCAGTGGCAATCACTCCTGGGTGGCGAGCAAAATCCATTTTTGCAGTACGAATTTTTATCCGCCCTCGAACACCATGGCTGCGTCAGTCCATCGCTGGGATGGCAGGCACACCATGTTCTGCACACAGATGCTGATCGAATTATCGGCATGCTGCCGGCGTATATTAAATACAATTCTTATGGTGAACTGGTCTTCGACTGGGCCTGGGCCGAAGCCTATGGCCGAGCGGGATTGCACTATTACCCCAAGCTGGTCTGCGCAGTACCTTACACCCCTGCCAGTGGCCCACGATTACTGGCCAGCACCGAGACCGCACGGGCCCAGCTCATCCAGACACTACAGCAACAGGTCGAGCTGCATCAGCTGTCCTCGGCCCATGTGCTATTCACGCAAGAAGCCGACAACCAGGCGTTTGCCAACGCCGGTTGGCTGGCGCGATTGGGCTGTCAATTTCACTGGCACAACCAGGGTTATGCGAACTTTGATGATTTTCTGCAGCGTTTGAGTTCGCGCAAGCGTAAACAAATTCGCAAAGAACGCGAACAGGCACACTCCCATGGTCTGGTTATCGAACGCATTCTTGGCTGTGATGCCAGCAACGAGCAATGGCAGGCCATGACGCGGTTTTACCGCAGCACATTTGAAGAAAAAAACGGGCTGGCGACGCTGAATTTGCCGTTTTTCCTCGATATCGCCCGCAGCATGGGCCAACAAGTCCTGCTGATACTGGCCCGGCGCGGTGACAACTATCTGGCCGGCGCACTGCTGTTCCACAACCAGCACACGCTGTGGGGACGCCACTGGGGCTGTGACCAGAACCTGCCCGGCCTGCACTTTGAACTGTGCTACTACCAGGGCATTGAGTTCGCCATTGAAAACCAGTTGCAGACGTTTGAGCCCGGTGCCCAGGGCGAGCACAAAATCGCCCGTGGTTTTTTGCCCACGGCCACCTGGTCCTGGCACTGGATTGCCGATCCGCAGTTTCGCCGCGCCATCAGCGACTATTGCCAGCGCGAACAACACGCCATGCGCCAATACATGCAGGAACTGCAAAACCACTCCCCCTACCGGCACGAGGACAACTCCACATGCAGCGCCTGAACCTGTTGCCGCTACTCCTCTGTCCCTGGGTTTGCCAGGCCAGCACACCTTTTATTGATCAATGGGTTAGGCAACCACAAGCCTTCACCCTGACCCTGCAGCAAAGCCAGCAAAGCCTCGCCCCCGGCTGGGACCTGCACAGCCAGACTGCCCTGGCCGAGCTTAGCCACCTTCACAGCCAACAACTGTACGCCACCCTGCTCGTCGCCCGCCAGTTTGATCAGCTGCAAGGACCACAGACCAGCGACACCGATGGCTACCTCGCCGGCCTGCGTATTGGCGTCCTCAGCCCCGTCTGGCAAGGGCTGCAATTGGCCGGAGTCAGCGAATACCGTTATCACTCCAGCCGTCGGGAATCCAACAGCACACAACTGGATCGGCATATTTGGCAGCTATCGTTGTATGGCCAATGGCAAGCCTTTGACGCCCTCGCGCTTTACACTGGCATCACCGCCGGCCAGCAACAGGGACAAGCCCAACAAGGCAGTTCGACACAAACCCTGCTGCAGACTCAGTCTAAAGTGCTAACCTACGGATTAGATTGGCAATTACACCCAGGCGGCCATGTCGGCGTAGAATGGACGACGGGCGGTTTTTCCAGCACCGCGCTGTACTTCCAACACCGGTACTAGCTGGCGGTATTTCAGGTACACTTTCTGCAAGTTTCTCTGATAAAATGAACTTTAACTCCGACACCGAGGATCAAACGCCGTGACTACCGCCGACCAAATTCGTGGTGAACGTCGCCAGGGTTCCATCAAGGCCATTGAGCAATTGATCAGACACCGTACCGACATGCTGTCGTGCTACGCGGAACTGGCTGCCCATCGTCCGTTTGCATACTCCGAGGAAATGGGCGAGCTGATCCAGCGCTTCTGCCAGTCACTGGTGGATTACTGCGCCGATGCCCACTTCCGCCTGTATCGTTTTATTGACACCCAAAGCGAGCGCCGCCAGGCAGTTGCCGTCCATGCCCACAAGATTTATCCAAGCATCGCTACATCTACCCAGCAGATATTGGATTTTAACGACAAGTACGACACCAATGAGCACTGCAGCCAGCGTCTCAAAGACCTGGAGCGCGATTTGTCCACCCTGGGCGAAATTCTTGCCGATCGCATCGAACAGGAAGACAGCCTGGTCAGCATTCTGACCAAGCGTCGAGGCTAACCGCCGTTGGTCAAGGCGCGCATTCGCCAACTCATCGGAGCCAGCAGCCTGCTGGCTCTGCTATTAACCACCAGCCAGACACACGCAGCACCCAGCCGGGCATTTTTGCAGGAGCTGGGCCGGGTAAACACCGGCGGCCACATCTACGTTGACCTGTACAACAACACCGGCACCTGGACACCTCCTGCGGACAGCCAAATCCGCGTCGCCACCCCCTACGGCGAAGGCATCCTCAGCGAGAATTCCATTGGCGCCAAAGGTGCAGTTGCCGACGACATGTCCGCCTACCTGATCGGCTACGTCAACACCGGCCCCGGCACAGCGGTTGATCTCACCGCCGGCATGGCCTACCAGATCCGCCAGGCCGACCTGTACCTCAACCTCAATCCCTACGTCAGCAGTAGCAAAGGCAGTCTGCAGTTGCATTTTGCCACCGCCGTTTTCACCCGCCTGAGCCAAGCCCCGTCCTGGCTGGACGAAGTTCAACTGGGGGCCGAGTTTCAAACTCCGGCCAGCCGTGCCTACAACACCGGCACAGCCATCGGCTTGCGCTGGCTGCCACGGGACTTCCTCACCTTTGACCTGATCCTGGCCGGTGACGGCGGCGACCGCAGCACCACCATCCGCACCCCGGCAGCGCTGCGTTTTAACCTGCGCTTCTAAACAAAAAAGCCCCGCATTGCGGGGCTTTTTGCTTCCGACGTCACCGCCTAGAAGAAATTGTAATGCTTGCGCACGTCCGCCAAAATTTCCCAGGTACAGCTCATGCCCGCCGGAAACGTCACGATATCGCCCTTGCCCATGCGCACCGGCTCGCCACCTTTGGGAGTAACGATGACATCGCCTTCAAGAAAGTAGCAGGTTTCGCTGTCGTCGTAGGTCCAGGGAAATTTGGAGGCTTGTTTGCCCCAGGTCGGCCACTGGCGAATGCCGCGCTTGGCAATCTCGGCATCGGATGCCTGACGAATCACTTCGATCTTGCTCATGCTTAATCCTCCAGATAGGTGTAACCGGTCAGGCCGGCTTCCAGCTCGGCCAGGTACTGGGCGCGTGTCGCCGCATCCAGTTCCACCGCTGCCAGCTTGTCGCGATAGGCTTGCAACAACGTCTCCTTCTCGTAGTGCACGAAGGCCAGCACCTCGTCGACCCGGTCGCCTTGCTCTGGATCAGACAGCAAATAGCCGCCATCCTCGGTGAACTCCAGATTGATCGAGTGGGTATCGCCAAACAGGTTGTGCATGTCGCCCAGGATTTCCTGATAGGCGCCGACCATGAACAGCCCCAGCAAGTAATCCTCGCCCGGCTTGATCTCATGCACCCGCAAACTGTTTTCCACACTCTGCTGATCCACGTACAGATCGATGGAGCCGTCAGAATCGCAGGTCAGATCCTGCAACACGGCGCGAGTGTCCGGTTCCTCGTTCAGCCGCTGCAACGGCATGATGGGGAAGATCTGCTCAATTGCCCAGATGTCCGGCACCGACTGGAAAATGGACAGGTTGCAGAAATACTTGTCGACCAGTTTTTCGTTCAGCTCGTCCAGCACCTCGCGCTGCGAACGCGACGAGGTCAGCAACAGCGGGCGTACCTTGCGGCAAATGCAGAAGTACAACTGCTCGGCAGCCGCACGATCCCACAACGCGATCAGGCCGTGATTAAACAGGGTTTGCGCTTCAGACAACCAGTGCACCGCATCGTGGTAGGCTTCCAGCGCGCTGCGCTTGTCGATGTTTTGCAGCGACTCCCACAAATTGTGCAGCACTGCCGGCGCATCGGCGGCTGGCACAGTGGGCTGCTCCAGACCGGGCGCACGCTCCACATCGATCACGTTACTGATCAGCAGCGCGTGATGCGCGGTCATGGCGCGACCGGACTCGGAAATGATGTCCGGGTGTGGCAGCCCCTGCTGCTGGCAAATCTGCGCCAGCGCGAACACCACGTCATTGGCGTATTCCTGCACGCTGTAGTTGATGGAGCAGTAACTGCGCGAGCGTGTGCCCTCGTAGTCCACCCCCAGACCGCCGCCCACGTCCATTTTGCGAATCGGCGCGCCCAGCTTGCACAGCTCGGAGTAGAAGCGTGCGACCTCGCCCATGCCCTTTTGCACGTCGTGGATGTTGGCCAGCTGCGACCCCAGATGACAGTGAATCAGCTGCAGCCAGTGCAGGCAGTTCTCTTTTTGCAGGCGCTCGACCATTTGCAGCACCTGCTTGGCCGACAGACCGAACTTGGATTTCTCGCCGCCGGTGTTCTGCCAGTTGCCCTTGCCGATGGAGGCCAGACGCACCCGCACCCCGAGCAATGGCTCAATGCCCATCTTGCGCGACTCGTCGATCACCAGTTCCAGTTCGGAGAGTTTTTCCACCACCAGAAAAATTTCATAGCCCAGACGGCGGCCAATCAGCGCCAGACGAATGTACTCGCGGTCCTTGTAGCCATTGCAGATCAGCGTCCGCCCCTGACCCGGCGCCAGTGCCAGCACCGCCATCAGCTCAGGCTTGCTGCCGGCCTCCAGGCCCATGATGTACTGGTCATCGGCCAGCAAATGCTCAACCACCGTACGCTGCTGGTTGACCTTGATCGGATAAACCGCAGTGTACTTGCCCTGATAGCCCTGCTGTGAAGTCGCCCGCTCGAACGACTGGAACAGCTTGTCGCGACGATGACGCAGAATATCGGTAACCCGCAGCAACACCGGCCAGGATAAACCCTGGTCGCGCAGCTCATGCGCCAGCGTATGCAGGTCGACGCCGGGGTGTTCCGGCAACTGGCGGTTGCGCACCATCACGTGACCGGCATCGTTGATGTCAAAGTAGCCGTCCCCCCAATGAGCAATGTTGTAGGCCTCACGGGCGTCGTCTATGGTCCAATTTGTCATGTACTGATTCCGGCTATCATCTGGGAAAAGAAAGCGATTATAATTTATGGCTTTGCCACTGAACACATTTCACTGCCCCTAAGGCAGGCCGTAGGAGAAATTAATGAGCTTAGACAACACTTGGTACACCGAACTGGCTCCCGGTGCCACCACTGCTTTTTCCTTGAAAATCAAGAAGAAGGTTTTCGATCAAACCAGTGATTTCCAACGTGTGGAAGTATACGAGACCGAAAATTTCGGCAAGCTCATGACCATCGACGGCCTGACCATGGTCAGCACCCGCGACAATTACCTCTACCACGAGATGATCACCCACCCCGCGCTGTTCACCCATCCCAACCCCCGCCGGGTGTTGATTATCGGTGGCGGCGACTGCGGCACCCTGAAGGAAGTGCTCAAGCATCCTTCGGTCGAGCATGTGGACATGATCGAAATCGACGAAGTGGTTACCCGCGCGGCAGAAATTCACTTCCCTGAACTGTGCGAGTCCAACAACGACTCACGCGCCAACATCATGTTCATTGATGGCATCAAGTGGGTTCACGACGCCGCTGACGAAACCTACGACCTGATCATCGTCGACAGCACCGATCCGGTTGGCCCGGCGGAAGGTCTGTTCTCCAAGCCATTCTTCGAGCAGGCGCACCGCTGCCTGAAAGCCAACGGCATCATTGTTCAGCAAAGCGAATCACCACTGCTGCACATGGACATCATCAAGGGCATGTACAGCGCCATCGGCGGTGCAGGCTTTGTTGACCTGGCGACAATTTTCTTCCCCCAGCCCATTTATCCATCCGGCTGGTGGAGCGCCACCATGGGTTGCAAGGACAGCACGCTGACCACTTTCCGCGAAAACGACGCGCAAAACAAGCCGTTTGCGACCCGTTACTACAACGCAGCCGTGCATCGCGCCGCGTTAACTGCGCCAGAATTCTTCTACAAAGAGATTTACGGCGAGTAATTGCTCCAAACCGACACGATTTGTTCGTGTCGGTTTCTTACCCAGCCCAGCTTTTGCATTCCGTTCACAGACCAACTACGCTTTTGTGTAGGCACTTCACCTTTTGGAGGTCTGTATGAGCAACGTCCCAATGTTTTTCATTGAAGATGATGTTATCGAACTCGGTCCAGGCACCTACCTCTGGTGTCAGTGCGGTCGCTCAAGCGCTCAACCTTTTTGCGACGGCAGTCACGCCCAACCTTGCAAAAATGCCCTCGAAGTCACCATCGACAAACCTCAGACCATTATGCTTTGTCGTCAAAACAAAACCTTGCGTAAGCGGAAGCTGGCCGAGATAATCGACTAGTTCTACTCAGTCGATCGAATTGGCCAGACCAAAAGGAAAACCGATGACCAAACCCAAGATTGCCAAGCGTGGCTCCTATGCCGTTGAACTGGAACCCGGCACCTATCACTGGTGCGCCTGCGGCAAATCAAAAAAACAACCATTCTGCGATGGCTCACACGCCGGCAGTGATTTCTCACCCATTGAATTCAAGGTTGATCAAAAACGGACAGTGTATCTGTGCGGCTGCAAACACAGCGGCAAAGCGCCGTTCTGTGACGGCAGTCATAGCTCGATATAACGCAGAAGGGCGCCATGACGGCGCCCTTCTTCTTTTTGCCCGCGTTTAGCGTACGCCCAGCAGCTCTACATCAAACACCAATGCAGAATTTCCCGGAATCGCGCCACCCGCACCGCGCGAACCATAACCCAAACTGGACGGAATAATCAGCGTCCGCTGACCGCCCACTTTCATCCCGGCCACACCTTCATCCCATCCACGAATCACACGGCCCTGACCCAATGGAAAATTAAATTCGCTGCCACGATCGCGTGAGCTATCAAACTTTTTGCCTTTTTTGTTCGGTGCAGCCTCGTCATACAACCAGCCAGTGTAATGCACAAACACCGTCATGCCCGGCTCTGCCACCTGCCCCTCACCTTCCAGCACGTCATTTTTCACCAGCGCCGGCACATCATAAACCTGCGCGTCCGATTTTGGCGCCGAACACGCCGCCAACACCAACAATACCGAAACCACCAACAATCCCACCAGTAACGCAGTTTTCATTTATCGCATCCCCAATCTAATGAACCATGATCGAGATTATACGTGGTTTGCTCGCCAAGGCCCATTCGGCCTATAGGCCCGCTGAATTTTATCTGATAGATTAGGAATCACTGTCGCCAAACAGCAACCCCACCGGGAGCTGCCGCGACAACACTCCCCCACCGGAACGGATGCAAAGGTCTCAGGGAGCCAGTGAAACGTGTTGAAGATGCGTTTCACCCACAGGGAAGTTTGGCTCCACTCGCAAACCTCCCCAAAAACACTCGAGTGTAGGGTGCGCCATGTGTACAAACCGGGGACATGGGTTACAAAGCGTTCGGAGACATAGGTAACACATCTAGACTGATGGCATGAGAAATCTAAAGAGGAATGATCATGCCTTGGAC
>JAOUHV010000019.1 GCA_029884425.1 Gammaproteobacteria bacterium | reverse complement strand
TGCCCGCGCCCAGTACAAAACGATCTGCGCCGTACACCAGCAGTGCAAATCCGCCGATGATGGCACCTAATTCCAGAAAACCAAAAGCCATAGCTATCCCAACTTATCGAGTGAGTGTGTCGAGGAAAATTCCCGCAAACACGGCGGCGCCCAGCCAATTGTTATTCAAAAATGCGCGAAAACAGCAGTCACGCTGCCGGTTGCGAATCAGCCACAATTGATACATGGCCAGACCGGCGGCGAGCAGAATGCCGGCATAGTAAAACAGCCCCAGGGACTGCGATAGTCCTATCAGTATAAAACCGCCCAGTACCAGCCCTTGCAGCGCGGCGATGATGGCGATGTCCGCCTGGCCAAACAAAATGGCGGTGGATTTCACGCCAATTTTCAAATCATCATCGCGATCAACCATGGCGTACATGGTGTCGTAGGCCGTGGTCCAGAGAATGGTGATGATAAACAGCCACCAAGCCAAGGACGGAATCTCGCCAGTTTGTGCGGCAAAGCTCATGGGTATCGCCCAAGCGAAGGCCGCGCCCAAATAAACCTGCGGTAAATGCGTATAGCGTTTCATGAAAGGATAGGTGGCTGCCAGCGTTACCGCGACAAACGACAACATAATGGTGAAACTGTTCATGGTTAGCACCAGCGCAAAGGCGACCAGCGCCAGACTGGCAGCAAGCAAAACGGCTTCTTTGGCGGAAATGCGATTGGCGGCGAGTGGTCGCTGTTGGGTGCGTTGCACGCGACCGTCAATGTTGCGATCGGCAAAATCGTTAATGGCGCAGCCGGCAGAGCGCATCAAAAATACGCCCAGCACAAATACCAGCAACACATGCCAGTCGGGCATGCCATCGGCGGCCAGCCACAATCCCCATAACGTGGGCCAGAGCAGTAACAGCGTGCCAATGGGTTTGTCCATGCGCATCAACAAAGCGTATTCGCGCAGTCGCTGGCGGGTTGTCAGAGTGGTGCTGTGCATCAATATGCCTGGTGTGCAGGTAAAAAAATTTCGCTGACCAACAGAGCGTGGTGGTGAAAACGAAAACGCGACCGACGCCCCCAGATGTCGAGGTCGTTTGTTTGCCCCGACGTGGCGGCATTATACATGCCTTGGCCGCGACTCAGACGCGCGATTTGCAGATTCTCACGCTGGATGGCGGGGTTGGCAAACAGCACTGCGCCCAGCGGTTTGCTGCCCAGACGGGTGAGTGAGCGCAGTGGTCCGCGCAGCGTGGTGTGCGGAATCACTGTGCGGGCAAACACCCACGGTTGATCAAAACAGCGCAGTTGCACATGGCGGATGAAACAGAATTCGTGATCGGAAAGCGCCAGTTGTTCGCGTTCGCTTTGCAGTGGTCTGCCCCAAAACTGCTTTACCACCTGAACACGAAATTGACCATCGCAGGCTTGCTGCAAACGCTTGGTGAGCGAGTGTCGGTCGGTGAGCCAGGAGTGCAGCGTCGCTGGGCAATGGCGTAAATGCCAGCCGCGTGCATCAGACCAAATGGGCTCGCGATGGGTGGAGAACATAGAAATACCGTTGGTTAAACATCACTGTAGCGCAGACCTTGCGGCAGCCAGCGCTGAATCAGGGGGCTAATATTGTCTGGATATTGCTGAAAGAGCAAATCGGCGGCGCGTTCAATTTGCGGCAGCAAATGCTGATCGCGGATTAAATCAGCAATGCGCATTTGCGCCAGTCCGGTTTGACGCGTGCCCAGCAATTCACCGGGGCCGCGCAATTCCAGATCAATGCGGGCAATTTCAAAACCGTCACTGGTGCGGCGCATGGCTGCCAGACGCTCGCGACCGTGGTTTGACAGCGGTGGTTTGTACATCAGCACGCAACTGCTTTTGACCGAGCCACGCCCAACCCTGCCGCGCAATTGATGCAGTTGCGATAATCCCAGGCGTTCGGCGTTTTCGATAATCATCAGACTGGCGTTGGGTACGTCGACGCCGACTTCGATCACCGTGGTGGCGACCAGTAACTGCGCTTCGCCCGCCTTGAAGCGAGCCATGACTTCTTCTTTTTCTGCCGGTTTCATCCGGCCATGCACCAGCAGCACAGTGAGTTCCGGCAGTGCCGCAGACAATTCGGCAGCGGTGTCGATGGCGGCCTGATAGTCGAGCTGTTCGGACTCTTCGATCAGCGGGCAAACCCAGTACACCTGACGCCCCTGCTGGCAGGCCAAGCGTACCCGCTCGACCACGTCAGCGCGGCGATTTTCGTTGATGACCACGGTGTCCACTGGCTGGCGGCCCTTGGGCAATTCGTTAATGACCGATACGTCGAGGTCGGCATAGGCGGTCATTGCCAGGGTGCGCGGAATCGGTGTGGCGGTCATCACCAGTTGGTGCGGCAGTTTACCGCTGTGTCGGCCTTTTTCGCGCAACGACAAGCGCTGATGGACGCCAAAGCGGTGCTGCTCGTCGATGATGATCAAACCGAGTCGGGAAAACTGCACCTCGTCCTGAAACAGTGCATGGGTGCCGATCACCACTTGTGCCTGACCGCTGGCAATGTGACTGAGTGCCTGCTCGCGGGCTTTGCCCTTGAGCTTGCCCGCCAGCCAGCCTACTTCCACACCCAACGGCTGCAGCCAGTTGCGAAAATTCTGCACGTGCTGCTCGGCGAGCAATTCGGTGGGCGCCATGATGGCCACCTGGTATCCGGCTTCCACCGCCTGCAATGCGGCCAGCGCCGCGACGATGGTTTTGCCGCTGCCGACATCGCCCTGAACCAGGCGCAACATCGGACTGGTTTGTTGCAGATCTTCAGAGATGGCCGCGCTGACCCGTTGCTGGGCACCGGTCAGTTCAAAGGGCAGGCTGGCGAGCAGTCGCTGACTGAGTTGATTGGCCGATGGCAGTGCCGGCGCGCGATGGCGGCGTATTTGATGACGCAGGCGTTTGACGCTCAGGTGGTGGGCCAGTAATTCCTCGAATACCAGTCGCTGCTGGCAGGGGTGTTCGCCCTCCAGCAGTTGTGCCAGCGAAATGTCCGGCGTGGGGTGATGCAGTGTCTGTAGTGCCTGATGCAGGTCTGGCAGGCGCAATTGCTGTAACAGCGGTGCGGGCAGCCATTCCTGCAGGCGATCGTGATGATTGTGCATCAGCGCCAGGGCTTGATCGGCCAGTTTGCGCAAGGTTGCTTGGCGGAATCCTTCGGTGGCCGGGTAAATCGGTGTTAGTGCGGTATCGACGGCAGAGAAGGTTTCCTCCTGAACGAAGCGGTACTCCGGGTGGACGATTTCCAGCGAGTTGGCTCCGCGGCGGGCCTCACCGAAAACCCGAATCTGTCGTCCCGGCTGGAAGCTGTCCTGCTGTTCCTTGTTGAAGTGAAAAAAGCGCAGGGTCAATTGGCCGGTGCCATCGCTAATGCGTACCAGCAGCGAGCGGCGTTTGCCGAACTGGACTTGCGACAACAGAACTTCGCCCTGCAGCAGGGCCTCCGTTTGCGGACGCAGGCTGCCAATGGGGGTCAGGCGAGTGCGATCCTGATAGCGATAGGGAAGGTGAAACAGTACGTCCTGCACACTGTGCAGTTGCAGCTTTTGCAGTTTTTCCGCGACTTTGGGGCCAACGCCGGGCAGGCGGGTAAGAGGCCACTGGGCAAGGCTATCGGAGCTGGTGGTTGAGGCTATCGTGACAGGCGGCATCGACGTGACGGTGGCTGTTTAAAAATACAGTATATCACGTCAGATTTTGCTGGCTACGAGCGATGGTCGGTCGCCCGCACCCTGGGCGATATTCGACCACGGGGAGCGGGCGCGACCGGCGATTAGTCCTTGTGGCGATGGAAGTAATCGTCCTTCAATGTCTTCGCCAGACCGGCTAGCAGAATCAGCGCCAGCAAGTTGGGCAGCGCCATGAGAATGTTGGCAACGTCGGCCATGTTCCACACCAGATTCAGCGGCACGGCGGCACCGACCACTACCAGCATGGTGAACACCAGACGGTAGGGCAGAACGGCTTTATCGCCGAACAAAAATTGCGCTGCACGGTCGCCGTAGTATGACCAGGAGACAATGGTGGAAAAGGCAAACAGCACCAGACCCAGACCGACCACCCAGGCGCCGGCGTTGCCCATGCTCAGGCTGAAGGCGTAAGCGGTAAGTGACGCGCCCATGGCTTCTTCGGGTTTGGTCAGGTAGGCGCCGGTCACCACAATCACCAGACCGGTCAGGGTACAGATTACGATGGTGTCGATGAAGGGCTCGAGCATGGCTACCAGACCTTCGCGTACCGGTTCGTTGGTTTTGGCCGCTGCGTGCGCCATGGGGGATGAACCCAGGCCGGCTTCGTTGGAGAACAAACCGCGTGCCACACCCCAGCGAATGGCTTCACCGATCGCTGCCGCACCCGCCGCCCAGGGATTAAGCGCCAGATTTAGAATGGTGAACAGTGCCGAGGGGATTTGTGGCAGGTAGTTAAATAGCACAAACAAAGCCGCAACCAGATAAAAAATCGCCATGAACGGCACAATTGTCGAGGCAAAACTGGCGATGCGCTTTACGCCGCCGATGATGACCAGACCAACCAATAGAGCCATGATGACGCCCACGATCCAGCCGTCCTGACGCAGTTCTGGCCAAATAAAGCCCAATCCGTCGACAACCGAGTTGGCCTGCACCATGTTGCCGATGCCGAATGAGGCGATCAGGGTAAAGCTGGCGAACAATATCGCCATGCGTTTCATTTTCAGACCGTGCAGCAAGGTGTACATCGGTCCGCCGGAGACGCTGCCGTCTGGATTCACTTTGCGGAATTTCAGTGCCAGGGTGCACTCGGTGAACTTGGTCGCCATACCTATAAAGGCGGTCACCCACATCCAGAACAGTGCACCGGGACCACCCAGTGCGATGGCGGTGGCGACGCCGGCGATGTTGCCGGTGCCTACGGTGGCAGACAGGGCGGTGGACAGTGCCTGAAAGTGCGACACCTCGCCGACCTCATCGGGATGGGTGTATTTGCCGGACAAAATTCGCGTACTGTGCATAAAACCGCGGATCTGCACAAAGCCGAGTTTGAAGGTGAGATAGAAGCCGACGCCCAGCAGCAGGATAAAGGTCAGGGCGTTCCCCCAGAGCAGTCCTGAAAGTGCTCCGGTCAATTCTGTCAGTGTGTCTAGCATGGAAATGTCCGCCGAACGCAAAAAAAGAGGATTTTTGTTATGGTAAACAACGCCCTAAGGCAGGCAGTTGCTGGTTGGTCGAACATTATACATCTGAGTTTCTGAAAACAGACAGGTTTTTGCTTTTTGGACAAAAAAACAACAACAGGCGGGGCTGTGAGTGTGTGCTAGATCAAAATTTAGGTAAAAAAGATACATTTTGCTTCAGGAAACCAGTTGCTTTGTCGAAACAAAAGGCGTAGTTTCCGTACCTGAGGGGTTTTAGAAACAGGTCTGGTTGACTGGTGTTGTTTTATTGCATCAACTAATGAAGTTAAAACTGTAGGAGAAACACACATGATGAAGCGTAGTTTGGTGGCTTTGGCAGTAGCAAGTGCAGTGTCTTTTTCAGCTCAGGCGGCGGATGTGAGCGGCTTTGCTGATATTCAGATGAAAGCTGACAACGAAGAATATACCTTCGGCGCGGCTGGTGAGGTGGATTTCTCTGCGACTCAGGATGGTGTGACCGTTCGTATGGATGTTGACGTGAATCTTGCTGGTAACAATCGTCAGCAAGTGAATCCTTTGGTTGGTCACGATACTGACAATGATAATGTTGAAGATATGTGGGATACGACATCAACCGATGCTGCAGTCATTGAACAAGCGTTTTTCGCAGCTCCTGTTGCCTCAAACGTAACGCTGGTTGGTGGTGTGTTCAACAACCCCATCGGCATGGAAGGTCAGGATGCGGTTGATTTGAGCACCGTTACTAACGGCCAGATTTACGGCATTTTTGACAATCAGACGGCACTGTACGGCAACAACGTTGCGGGTTTGGCGGCTGCGGTTGATGCCGGCATGGCCAAGGTGACTGTGGGCTTCCTGAATGACATTGGTCACAACAAGGATAGTAAGGGTAAAAGCGTGAATTCCTTGGCGTTGGTGGTGAATGCGCCCATCATGGAAGGTCTGGATGTTGAATTGGGCCACGTTACCCAGGAAGCTGGCGCTGGCGCAGTGACTGACATCAACCTGACCGGCAAAGTGGCTGGTGTGGGCTTGGGCGTGGAATATATGATGGCCGAGAAGGCGGTTGATAGTGCCATCGGTGTGACTGTGGGCTATGAAGTGATGCCGGCGCTGGATGTGACGCTGCGTTATGACACTGTTGCCTATGAGGCCGCTGCCGCTCCTGCGGTAAGCAAGAAGGATTCTACGTCTACTACCCTGGCGTTGAAGTATGGCATGGCCAAAAACCTGGATGTGAAGGCTGAGTATCGCAGCGATGATAATGGCACCAACACCGATTCTTCAGGTGTGGTTGGTTTCGTTGCGAAGTTCTAATTAGTACCCAAGCGCATGGCTACCCGATAGCCATGCGCTTGTTTTTTTCCGCTTTGCTAATTTCCCGCCAAGTTATTTTTCTGATTTGTTGCGACAGCGTTTATTCCGCTTGATCCAGCTGTAATACATCAATGTGATCGTGGCTGGCCTGCCAGCGCACATCAAAATCAAATAACCGCATGCCATAGATTTTGTCTTCCGCTATGTTTTGTTTGTAGGCAGGGCGGGGATCGGTTTCCAGTATTTGTTGAATAAGCTGACGGACATCGCAGCGGTGCTGCAGTGATTTTTGTAGGCATTGTTCCAGCGCTGGCGGGCTGAAGTGAACGGCCATTTTGCTGGCGGGTGCGCTGGGGGCAAATCCAGAGTGCGCGTTGGGAATCGCATCGACGTAAGGCAGGTAGGGTTTGATGTCGACGATGGGTGTGCCGTGCACCAGGTCGGCATTTTTGATCTGGATTCGGCACGAGTGATCCGTTGTTTCAATCGAAACTATCTCGACGACTGACAGGCCGATGGCATTGGGGTGGTACGGTGATCGGGTGGAAAAAACGCCGCGTTTTTCGTTGCCGCCTAATCGTGGCGGACGCACTAGTGGGCGCCATTGTTCATCACGGTTGAGGTGAAACAGGAACATGATCCACAGGTGCGAAAAAGCTTCCAGACCGGCGAAGGCAATGTCCTGGTCGTACGGTGGATAAAAATGCAGGGTGGCGGGGGCCTGGCTGACGAGTCCGGGTTGGCGAGGGACGCCAAATTTTTCTTTGAAACAGGATTCGACAAAACCAATGGGCGTGATCTGGTGATTCATCGCGCCATCTTAGAGAGGCATCGGGACAATCGCAAGTGTCCCGATGCCGTCAGGATTAGATCAGACCGGTCGCTGAACGCAGTTCGCCCAGGTATTCGCGGGTGAGGACTTTGGATTCTTCAACGGCAGGTTGGTCGAATGCATCAATGCCCATGAGTTCGGCGACCACGACCGTTTCCATTTCCAGCAAAATGATCAGCTCGCCCAGTGCGTAGGCGTCGCGCTCGAGCAGTGCCAGGGTGCGGTTGGGGCGTCCACGGCGGCTGAGTGTGGTTCGAGTGGCCTTAAGCTCGGAAACGAACAGCTCACCAATGGTGTGGCCGGCCAGCGGTGCGATGGCAGGAATATCCTGGAAGCGCATCGGCACGCGCAAACCACGGAAACGGAAGCCTGGATCCGACAGGAATGTGACCAGTTTGTCGTCCGGGCCTTCCAGCAGTAACTGCAATTGCGAGTGCTGATCGGTAACGCCATGTGCCTCGGTTGGTGTCAGGCCACGATTTTTGCCCTGGGCGTCAATTTTGCCCAAGCTCTCGGCCCATAGCTGGCGGAACCAGTTGACGACAAAACGCAAATTGTCGGCGTAAGGCATGACAACACTGATGGTGCGATTGCGTTCGGCGTGCAGGTATTGCGCTGCGCCGTTATAGAACGCTGGATTGGTAACGATATCGCTTTCCAGGCAGCGTTCCATCATCGAGCGCGCACCCTCCATCACGCCGTCAATGTCTACCCCACCAACATACGCAGGCAACAGGCCGACGACTGACAGTACCGAGAAGCGGCCACCGACGGGTGGGTGTTCAATGACTTCGATTTCCAGGCGTTCGGCCAGTTGATAGAGCGCGCCATCGGTGTTTTCAGTGATGACCAGTACATGTTCTTTGACTTTGTCGCTGCCAAGCTGGTGTTCCATGATGGGCAGCATGGTGAGGAATTGCGATAGTGTCTCGGCGGTGTTGCCGGATTTGGAAACCACCAGCAGCATGGTTTCATTCCAGTCGACTTTGTCCAGCGCGACCAGGGTTGAGGGGTCGACGTTGTCATAAAACTCAACGGTGTTGGCCGGCTCCTGGCTGCCCAAGGTGCGTACCAGCATTTCGCCGCCCAGTGATGAGCCGCCAATGCCGAAAACGACGGTGCGGCGGTAGTTGTTGGCAATCTGCTGCCCTTTGCGTTTGATCTGATCAAGGTTGGTGGTGATTGGCAGATTAAGGAAGGTGGAGTCTTTTTGTTTGACCCATTGCTGGCAGCGCTGGCGCAGTTTGTCCAGCCGGGGCGACAGTGCACGCAACGCTTCCTCGCTGACGCCGCCGTTGCCGATGTGCTTGTCAAACAAATTGCCGTTGTCTATGGACAGTCTGGAAAGTGACTTGCTCACTCGTGTGCTCCTTGTATCTTCAATGTACGTTTGCCAGTGAATCGACAGTATATGTTTCAGACTTGATAGTTGATTTGCGAATTATAACCGCTATATCGGTTTGAGTATCATCCCTCCCAATGGGGGTAGGGTGAGGCTGAGCGAATGATCGAAGCCCATGCAGGCATGATTTTCCGCGGTGAGTTGGCCACCATTGCCCTGGTTGCTACCACCATAGGCATGACCGTCAGAATTCAGCAGCTCGCAATAGTTCCCACCACGCGGTACGCCGATGCGGTAATGATGGCGAACCACAGGGGTGAAATTCAGCACCACGATGACGAATCCGCTTTCATCCTGACGAATGTAGCTAAGCACTGATTGCGATGCATCATTGCAGTTGATCCACTGAAAACCGCGATGATCAAAGTCAAAATGGTGCAGCGCTGGTTGTTGTCGATAGTGATAGTTTAAATCGCTGACCAGTTGCTTGAGCCCTTGGTGATGCGGATATTGCAGCACATACCAGTCCAGCGAATGTTGATGGTTCCATTCCGGGCCCTGGCCGAATTCACAACCCATGAACAGCAGCTTTTTACCGGGATAGGTGAACATGTAGGTGTACAGCAGGCGCAAGTTGGCGAACTGCTGCCATTCATCGCCGGGCATTTTGCTGCGTAGCGAGCCTTTGCCGTGGACAACCTCATCGTGAGAGAACGGCAAAATAAAGTTTTCGGTGAAAGAATACAGCAAGCCAAACGTCAGTTGATTGTGATGAAAGTGGCGATGGACTGGATCGTGTTGCATGTAATCGAGCGTGTCATGCATCCAGCCCATGTTCCACTTGGTGCTGAAACCCAGGCCGCCGGTATACACCGGGCGGGATACGCCAGGCCAAGCGGTGGATTCCTCGGCCATGATCAGCGTGCCTGGATGTTCAGCGTGGGTGACGCTGTTCATTTCACGCAGGAAATCGATGGCCTCAAGATTTTCCCTGCCGCCGTATTGATTGGGAATCCAGTCATTGGGATCGCGCGAATAATCCAGATACAGCATTGAGGCGACGGCATCGACGCGCAGACCATCCAGATGGAATTCTTCCAGCCAATAAAAAGCGCTGGATAGCAGGAAATTTTTCACCTCTGGCCGGCTGTAGTTGTAAATCAAGGTGCCCCAGTCGCGATGAAAACCTTTGCGTGGATCGTCGTGTTCGTACAGCGCGGTGCCGTCAAATCGCGCCAGGCCATGGCTGTCGCTGGGGAAATGCGCAGGCACCCAGTCGAGAATGACGCCGATATTGTTTTGATGGCACAAATCGACGAAATAGCGGAAATCATCGGGCGAACCGAAACGACTGGTGGGGGCAAAATAGCCCAGCGCCTGATAGCCCCAGGAGGCATCCAGCGGATGCTCGGTGATGGGCAATAGCTCGATGTGGGTGAATCCCAGCTCCTTGATGTATGGCACCAGGCGCTCGGCCAGCTCGCGATAATTTAGAAAGCCACCGTGCTCATTGCGATGCCAGGAGCCTAGGTGAAGCTCATAAATTGATAGTGGTTGATGCAACCAGTTTGCTTGCTCGCGTGCACGCTGCCATTGTTGATCCTGCCAGACATAATCGGATGTGTTGACGTAGCACGCTGATTTTGGGCGCAGCTCAAACGCTTTGCCGTAGGGGTCGGTTTTGGAAACAGCGAGGCCGGTATCTCGGTTGCGAATTTCAAATTTGTACAAATCACCGGCCTGACAACCGGGAATGAATAACTCCCACACGCCGCTACTGCCGCGATTGCGCATGGGATGGCGTCGCCCGTCCCATTGATTGAAATCGCCAACGACGCTGACGCGTGAGGCATTGGGAGCCCATGTGGCGAAGAGAACGCCCTCAATGTCGCCAATAACCCGGCGATTTGCGCCAAGAAATTGATAGGCATGCCAATGTTTGCCTTCGCCAAACAGGTGAAGATCAAATTCAGAAATCTGCGCATCAAATGCATACGGGTCATGTTGGACAATCTGATGGCCTTCAATGTGCTGCCATTGGATCTGATAGTTTGCAGGTAATTTCTGTGCGGGGCCTTGCCAGATGAACACGCCTTCCATGTCAGTGGAGAGCATCGGCTCGTCCAGCGGCAAAATGCGGGCAGAGCTGGCATGAGGGTTGTAGAAGCGAACGCTGCAAATTTTGTCCTGTTGGTGGCGTCCCAATACCGCAAAGGGGTCGTGATGACGTGCGGAGCAAATCAGTTCGAATTGCTGTCGAAGTGGGGAATCAATCTCAAAATTAGTCATAGGGCGTTTCAACGGGGACCGTTTATCCATCGGTTGGGGCCAGAACCAGCAAAAAGCTCGTTCAAAGGCGGATATTCAACATCGTGGAACAAATTGATTGTACAAACAGTAGTAATAGATTTATATGATAAGTATTTTTAAAGCAATTTATTATTGAAAAAGATCGGCGGCGAGGTCGTCGTTGACGCTTGGTGAGAAGTTTGGATAACCCAGGAGGGACATGTGGAAGATAAACCAACACGTTATGTTAGCCGCCTGACGCGCAACGCATTCGCGATCATATTGGCAGGTGGCCGAGGTAGTCGATTGCAGCAATTGACTCGCTGGCGCTCCAAACCGGCCGTGCCATTTGGTGGCAAGTTTCGCATCATTGATTTCCCGCTATCAAATTGTATCAATTCAGGGATTCGTCGAGTTGCTGTGGTGACTCAGTATAAATCACACTCGCTGATTCGCCATGTACAGCAGGGCTGGGGGTTTTTGCGTGGCGAGTTGGGTGAATACGTAGAGATTTTACCAGCGCAGCAGCGCATCGAGACTTCATGGTATGCAGGCACTGCTGATGCTGTGTATCAAAATCTGGATATTATCCGCCGACATCGCCCTGGCCACATTGTGGTGCTGGCCGGTGATCATATCTACAAAATGGATTACGGTACGATGCTGGCGTACCACGTGGAAAAAAAGGCTGACATGACGGTCGGCTGTATCGAAGTGGATGTGGAGTCTGCCAGAGCGTTCGGCGTTATGTCCGTCGAACCGAGTGGACGAGTTGTAGCGTTTGACGAAAAACCGGCCAATCCGGCGTCTATGCCGGGCAAACCAGGCGTGTCGCTGGCATCCATGGGGATTTATATTTTCAATCCGGATTTTTTGTATCAGCAGTTGATTAGTGATGCGGTGAATGACAGTTCGGACCATGATTTCGGCAAAAACATCATTCCCGGTATTATCAACGAGCACCGCGTGTTTGCGTATCCCTTCCGCGATCCGGAAACGAATAGTCAAGCGTATTGGCGGGATGTGGGCACGGTGGATTCTTTCTGGGAGGCCAATATGGAGCTGATTGGCGTGACGCCAGAGCTGAACTTGTACGATCGCGAATGGCCGATTTGGACTTACCAGGAACAGCTGCCGCCAGCAAAATTTGTATTTGATGATGATGATCGGCGTGGTGCAGCGGTGGATTCCATGGTGTCAGGTGGCTGCATAATTTCTGGTGCGATGGTGCGACACTCCTTGCTGTTTTCCAATGTGAAGATTAATTCGTTTTCAGAAGTTGAAGATGCGGTGATTTTGCCCGATGTAATTATTGGCGAGCGCTGCCGCTTGAAGCGGGTAGTCATCGACAAGGGGTGTAATATTCCTGATGGTACGGTGATCGGTGAAAATGCGGCGGAGGATGCCAAGCGATTTTATGTCAGCCCCGGTGGGGTGGTATTGGTAACTCCAGATATGTTGGGAGAGGATCGGCGTTATGTCGGATAAGACGCCACTGAAAGTGGTGATCATGTGGCATATGCATCAGCCACATTATCGCAATGCGGCCACGGGGCAATATGAATTGCCGTGGACGTATTTGCATGCGGTAAAAGATTACGTCGATATGGCGGCAATGCTTGAGGCTGTGCCGGCCGCCAAGGTGGTGGTGAATTTTGCTCCGGTGTTGCTGGAGCAGTTGGATGATTATGGTCAGCAGATCCAGCAGTTTTTGCTGCATGGCACGCCGATCAGTGATCCGCTGCTGTCGTTATTGGTGATCCGCCCGCTGGCAGTGGATCAGACTTCGCGGTTGCAACTGATAGAGGCATGTCTGCGGGCCAACGAAGAACGCCTGATCAAGCGCTTTGCGCCTTTTGATCAATTGGCGACGTTTGCGCGCTGGTTGCAAAAAAATCCCGCTTCGCTGGCGTATGTCGAAGAGCAGTTTTTTGTCGATTTACTGGTTTGGTATCACCTGGCATGGATGGCGGAGACGGTTCGGCGGCAGGATAGCTTCATTCAAATGCTGCAGAAAAAAGCGCAGGGATTCACTCGGGAAGATTGCAAACAGTTGCTGACCTTGATGGGGGAGCTGATTCGTCAGGTGATTCCTCGCTACCGTCGTTTGGCGGAGCGAGGTCAGGTTGAGTTGGCGTGTTCACCATACATGCATCCGATTGTGCCCTTGCTGCTGGAATTCAATTCGGCTCGCGAAGCGATGCCGCAGGCGCCATTGCCGGAGTTTCCGCATTATCCGGGTGGCGAAGATCGGACTCGCTGGCATATCGAAAAAGGCTTTCAGGTTTTTGAACGCTATTTTGGTTTTCGTCCGCGCGGCTGTTGGCCCTCGGAAGGTTCGGTCAGTGAAGAAACGATCAAACAGTACGCTGAATTCGGTGTCCAATGGCTTGCCAGTGGCGAGACAGTGATGCGTAGCAGCGTGGCGCAATCGCCAACGCTACAGGGGCGACTGGAAGGCTCGTGCCTGCATTCCTCATTTCAGTTTGGCCAAAATCCGCTGCGTTTGTTCTTTCGTGATGATGGCTTGTCTGACCTGATCGGATTTACCTATTCTTCATGGCACTCCGATGATGCAGTGAATAATTTGATGCATCACCTGGAAAATATTGCCAGCGCCTGTGGTGATAAGAAAAACGCCGTTGTTTCGATTATTCTCGATGGCGAGAACGCCTGGGAATATTACCCCGATAACGCCTATTATTTTTTACATGCCTTGTACAGCAAGCTGAGTCAAAATCCAAAACTGAAAATGAGTCACTTCAGTGATGTTGTTGACTCGCCGGCTGTGCCGATCTCGCTGGAGAGACTGGTGGCTGGATCATGGGTGTACGGCACATTTTCCACCTGGATTGGCGATAAGGAAAAAAATCGTGGTTGGGATTTGTTATGCGAAGCCAAGCACGCCTTTGATTTGCAGGTGACCAAACATTTGCTTAAAGGTGAGGCGCTGGAGCGTGCGACTCAGCAGTTGGCGATTTGTGAAGGTTCAGACTGGTTCTGGTGGTTTGGTGATTACAATCCATCGAACTCTGTGCGCGATTTTGATCGCTTGTATCGCACCCATCTGGCTGCGTTGTATCAGTTGATTGGTTTGCCTGTGCCCGAAGTTTTGCAGCAGGCAATCAGTCAGGGTGGCGGTGATCCCGCTGCAGGCGGTGTGATGCGTCAAGGCAAGCAAAACTAACAAGCCGAGGAAGTCCTGTGTTTGATGTTCAAACCCGTAGTGCTGGCGTGTTACTGCATCCGACCAGTTTGCCGTCTGGCGTACTGGGCGTGGACGCGTACAGGTTTGTTGATTTTCTCGCGGAAGCGGGATTTTCCTTGTGGCAGGTATTGCCGCTGGGGCCGCCTCATGGTGATCGTTCTCCCTATCAATCGATGTCTGTGCATGCCGGCGATCCTGCGCTGATTGACTGGCAGTATGCCGTTTCCCGCTCTTGGCTGACGGATGCCGAATCTCGCAGTGTGGCGGATGAGCGTAAATATTTTGCGGCGCAAGGATTTGGTCGTCAGGCTACTGAGAGCGATAAGCGCGCGTATCGTGAATTTTGTCAAACGCAGTCGAGCTGGTTGGACGACTATTCGCTGTTTCGCGCGTTGAAGCTGCATTATAACGGCGTGTCCTGGTGTGATTGGCCAAAGCCGTTGCGTGATCGCGATGCCAGTGCATTGCAGCAGTGGGCAAGCCAATTGGCAAAAGAGGTTGAAGCGTTTCGTTTCGAGCAGTTTGTATTTTTTACCCAGTGGCAGGGAATTCGCGATTATGCCCGGCAAAAAGGCGTGGGCCTGTTTGGCGATATGCCAATTTTTGTCGCGCATGACAGCGCGGATGTCTGGGGCAATCCCGAAATTTTCCGGCTGGATGAGCGTGGCCAGCCAACGGTGGTGGCGGGCGTGCCGCCCGATTATTTTTCTGCCACCGGGCAGCGCTGGGGTAATCCGCTGTACAACTGGGATGTGTTGGCACAACAAAATTTCGCCTGGTGGAATCAGCGTATGGCCACCCAGCTTGGCTTGTTTGATGTGATTCGCATCGATCACTTCCGGGGTTTTGAAGCGTATTGGGAAATTGCCGCCGAGGAAAAAACAGCGATCAATGGTCATTGGGAATTGGGTCCTGGCGCGGCATTTTTTGAAGCACTGCAGAACAAGTTTGGCGAGCAGTTGCCGCTGGTGGCCGAAGATTTAGGCGTGATTACCGAGCAAGTCGAAGCATTGCGCGAGGCATTTCATTTGCCCGGCATGAAGATTTTGCAGTTTGCGTTTGGTGGCGGCGCGGATAATCCCTATCTGCCACATAATCATGCGCAGAACAGTGTGGTCTATACAGGCACACACGACAACAATACCACGCTGGGTTGGTGGCAAGAACAGCCGGCCTCGGTGCGTCAGCATGTGTGCGATTATTTGATGTGCAATGAAAGTGCGATGCCGGTAGCGCTGGTGCGCAGCGCCTTGGCGTCACGTTCGCGCTGGTGTGTGTTGCCGTTGCAGGATTTATTGATGCTGGATGGTCAGCATCGGATGAATGTGCCAGGAACCGAAAAAGGCAACTGGAGTTGGCGTTTTGCCTGGGATCAATTTCAGCCCGAACTGGCGACACAGTGTCGCCAGTGGCTGGGGTTGTATGGTCGGTTGTTACCGCGCTAAATCCATAACAATTTGCCTGTCTCAAATCGATGTGACAGGTGTTGGTGGTAGGGATAGGCGCGAATGCGGTAAGACTGCAGTCCTGACAGCGAGGGCGACAGTGACAACTGGAAAATCGTTTCCTCATGCTGGCGAATGTTGGTTGCACTGAAACGATGGCACTCCTGCAGGTGGTAGTGGTGCAGCGAGTCCTGGGTTTCAATCAGGCATTCGATAATCACATCTTTGGGCTGTAGTCCGGCCAAATTTAGCGCCACCTGAATGTTGAGCGTTTCGCCGGCAAGAATGCTGGTGTGCTGCAAATCATCCAGTCGGCGGATAGTGACTTTGGGCCAAGCCTCGTTGACGCCTTGTTTCCACTGCGCAAGATTGGTTGCTGGTTCGCCGCCGGATTCGGCCAGTCGGCGTCCTTGTTTGGCAGCCTTACTGTACAGTTTGCTGACGTAATCCATCACCATGCGTTCGGAATTGAAACGCGGAATCAGGCTTTTCATTGATGCTTTGGACATGCGCACCCAGTCGGATGAAAATCCATGAGGTGTGCGACGGGAAGAGCGTCTGTCGTGGCCGGCGTAAAGTGTATCAGGGCGACTGTAATACAGTGGCACGACCTGATGTTCCAGCAGGCTCAACAAATCTTCGCCTTCCTGACGATCGCGGAACGCAGGATCAAATTCGGGGCCGTGTGGTTTGATGGCCCAGCCGTTGTTGCCGTTGTAACCTTCACCCCACCAGCCATCAAGTACGCTCAAATTGATGACGCCGTTGACGCCAGCTTTTTCGCCGGAAGTGCCGCTGGCTTCCATCGGATACTCCGGATTGTTGAGCCAAACATCCACGCCGGCCACCAGCTTGCGCGCCAAAGCCATGTCATAGCCTTCAGCGAGAACGATTTTGCCTTCAAATTCCGGGCGGCGCGAAAATTCGTGAATGGTGCGAATCAATTCCTGTCCCGGATGATCTTTGGGATGCGCCTTGCCGGCAAAAATGAAAATGACGGGCGTGGTCGAATTGTTGATCAATCGCGCCAAACGTTCTGGATTGGAGAACAGCAGTGTGGCCCGCTTGTAGGTCGCAAACCTGCGTGCAAAACCAATCACCAGCACGTCGGTGTCCTTGGGGTTGATGTATTTGGTCAGGCGCTCAATTTCGGCGTCGCTGCAGCCATTGCGTCGATGCTGTAATTGCAAACGTGCATGAAGGTACTCAAACAAATCCTGCTTAATCGACTGGTGCGTGCTCCAGTAAACGTGATCGGGAATGTCGTCGATGCTTTCCCAGTATTCCTCGTTACGCAATTCACCGCGCCAGCCAGCACCAAGGCGCATGTTGAACAGGTTGGCCCACTCGTGCGACAAAAACGTCGAAACGTGAATGCCATTGGTGACATGCTCAATGGGGTTTTCGCGCGCTGGAATGTTTGGCCAAACGTAGGTTTCCATTTTGGAAGCAACGCCGCCATGAATTTTGCTGACGCCGTTATGGAATCGTGAGCCACGCAGCGACAGTGCGGTTTGATTAAAGCTGTGAGGATCGCCAGGGAAGCTGCCCAGTTGTAAAAATTGCGTATCGGAAATCTGCAGCTTTGCCGGCAGCGAAGGAAAATATTCGCGCATCAGGTCGTGGCTGAAAATGTCGTGGCCTGCGGGCACGGGCGTGTGGGTGGTAAACACGGTTCCGGCAGCAACTTGTTCCAGCGCGGAATGGAAATTACGTCCCTGGGCAACCAGTTCGCGGCAGCGTTCGAGAATGGAGAACGCCGCATGGCCTTCGTTGATATGCCATACGGTAGGATTTTTTTGCATCTCGCGTAGCGCACGAACACCGCCCAGACCCAGCACCATTTCCTGCTGAATGCGCATGTGTTTGTCGCCGCCGTAAAGTTGATAGGTGATGTGGCGGTCTTGTTCGTTATTGGAGGGCAGGTCGGTATCCAGCAGCAGCAAATCGATGTGACCAGCGCGGGCGCGCCAGACTTTGACGTTCACCTGTCGATCCTGAATGTCGACTTGCACCATCACTTCGCGACCATGTGCGTCAACGGCGGGCTGGATGGGCAGATCGTTAAAGTGACTGGGTGAATAATGTGCCAGCTGATTGCCCTGGGCATTGATGGTTTGAATGAAATAGCCTTGACGGTATAGCAGGCCGACGCCAATAAACGGTACGCCCAAATCGCTAACGGCTTTGCAGTGGTCGCCGGCGAGAATGCCCAGGCCGCCGGAATAAATGGGCAGACTTTCGTGTAAACCAAATTCAGCGCAAAAATAGGCGACCAGATCTTTTTTCGGATCTAAAAATTGCTGAATTTCGGCAACAGGTTTGGCGGCGAGATAATTGTCGTGAATGTTGATGGCGCGATCGAAATCTTCCAGAAACAGGCGATCTTCAGCCGCTTGTTGAATAATGGCTTGATCAACTCGGCGCAAAAAAACTTTGGGGTTATGGCCGCAGTTGCGCCACAGTTGTGAATCCAGGCGTTCGAAAAGTTGTACGATTTGCGGGGTCCAACTGTACAACAGGTTGTTGGCAAGCTCATTGATACGAGACAGGCGCTCAGGGATGCGTGGTTGAACTTCGAGGAGAAAACGAGTGCCGTTGTTCATGAACATTCCATCATTAGTGGCGAGAACCATTGATGATAGAAGAGTCGCACCCATAAAAAAAGCCATATGTGTTTAACATATGGCTTTTTAGCGATTTGGTACCGAGGGCGAGAATCGAACTCGCACGATGTCACCATCACCGGATTTTGAATCCGGCGCGTCTACCAATTCCGCCACCCCGGCTTTAAGGTTGCGTAGTATAGTGACTCCGAAATAAAACAGCAAGAAAAACTGTGAATGAAAAATCAGTTGGCTAAGGCTTGATCAGGAGCCTTAGCCAGTGATCTTTGCGGCACAGGCCACGAAAGCTGCAGTAAGAACAGGTTTCCGGGTCGCCCCAGGCAGGCAGTGGCTGTTGATCAAGAATCTGTTCGCCCACCGTTTGCAGGCGCTCGGCGATGCGCTGGGTCAATTCGGCCAGGTGTTCGCCTTCGATGCGGCTGCCGCGAACGTTGTCACCGTCAAGGAGAACGTATTCGACCTGTTGTACATCGACGTCGGCCAGGGTCAGCGCATAATGCGCCAGCTGCACCGCTTCGCCGCTGTCGACATCCTGCTGGCTAGGTATTCTGCCGGTTTTGTAGTCGAGAATGGCGTATCCCTGGTCGCGCTGGTCAATACGATCGAGCCGGCCATAGAGCTGGCAGATGTCCGCCAGTGGCGCCCGTTGCGAGACTTCGGCGCGATGGAAGCGCCAATGATCCTGCTGGCGTTTGAGTTCCCACCGGATGATGGCAGGAATCAAATGCTGGGCGCGACGCAACCAGCCGCGATGCTGGAAATTGTCTTCAATGTCGCGGGCAAACACCGCTTCGCAAATCATGTTCAGGTGTGCTTCGGCGTCATGTTGATTGGTGGCGTTGACCACCTTGGCAAACGGCGGCGGCAGACCAGGCAGTTGGGTGTGGAATGCCTCAAGCATTTGATGAATGCGGTGGCCGTAATCGTTTTTCTCCAGTGCTTCGCGTACTTCCTCCGGTGCCTGCAGCTTCAAGCCTTTGGCGGCGAAGAACGCATACGGGCAGTCGATCAATTGCTGATGCGAGGTGGCCGAGAGGTGCTGTGGAAACAGTGTGGTTGGTAGGCTGGGCAGTGGTTGATCGCTGGCGTGGGGCAGCGAGCTGTGGGTCGGCCAGCGAACCTGTTCCGGGGTGTTCAGCCATTGTTCCAGTGCCGTATCGGTTAACGATTGCTGCCAGCCCAATTGATGGGCGGCTTGCAACAGGGTGAACCAGGGGCTGGGCAGGTTTTCCTCTTCGCCCTGATGAAAGGTTAGCCAGATGTCGGGTGCGGATTCGAGCAGGCGGCGGAAATGGTAGAGCTGTTGGTCCTGTGCCTGCTGGCGGGTGGGCAGCCCAAGCTGGCTGCGCACGGCGTTGTTGAAAAATGGGCTACTGCCGCGACTGGCAGGAAAATATTCGCTGCTGACGCCACCGATGATCAGGGCTTCAAAATGGCCCAGCTGGCTTTGCGGCAAGTGTAGCAGATCGACGTATTGTTCGTGCGGATCTTGTGGCTTGAAGGTGTGTTTTTCCAGGGCACGGCCCAGCCAGGTGCGAAAATCTCCCCAGCCCAGCGGCAATTCGCTGTGTCGGCCTGCCTGTTCCAAGTCATGCAGCACCAGCAGAATTTGTTGACCGCCGTCATCGTTGCCAAAGCCTTGGGTCAGTCCCAGTCGTTCCAGACTTTGTTGCAATGCCTGCAGCCAGACCACTGCAGGGTGTTGCTGGCGACGAATGTGCAGGATGGGTTCTGCGGCCTGTCCCAGGTGATCGAGCAGTTGCTGCAGCGGACGGGCATCGAACGGCAATACATTTTCCAGACGTTGCTGGCGTGAGTGCAGTGCGGCCTGGTAACGGGCGAGATTGCGCGGAATGTTTTCCATGCGCACCACGTCCAGCTCCAGTCGGTAGACCTGCTTGAGGTAATCGCTGCGAGCCGCTTCGTCACACAGGTAGGGTGATTTGAGCAGGTCCAGCAGCGGTTGATGAGCGAAATCTTCTTCCAGGCATTGCAGCCAGTTTTCCAGTGCGGCGGCGGCTGAGGTGGTGGACAGCGACCAGCCGGTGGAATCACGCAGCGCGATTTGGCGGCGCTCAAGCAGCGCCCGCAGGCGACGCGCCAGGCGGCGGTCTTCGATCACCAAACCGATGCGCTGTTTTTTTTGCGCCTTGATGTGCAGCACTTTGAGCACGATGGCCTGGGCTTCCTGTTCAAAACTGTCCGCCTTGAACAGGTGCAGTTTTCCTTGGGCGGGACTGCGCGGATGTTGTTGGGCGAATTGGCGACAGCGACTGCCCAGATCGGTTTCGGTACTGCCAAACACCATGTCCAGCCACTGGCTGTACAACTGTTTGGCTTGCGCGTTGTTGATGTTGGTTGCGGGTTGTTGCAGACGCTGCAGCAGTTGTTGCAACGGATAACCGGGCAGTGACGGTTGCGACTGCGGTGCGCCGTGCATAAAAAATTGCGCCTGACCACTGTTCAGCAGCGGCGCCAGCCATTGGGCTTCAGCGGGTGTCAGTCCGGCATAGCCGGCGACGTAGTAGCGCCGTTGCGCTGGTGGGCGATGCTGGGCCAGGCGCAACAGATAGGCAGTGTTCAGATCGATTTGGCCGTGGGCGCGCAGTTGTTCCTGCCAAGCCAGCCACAAGGTGTGTACCAGTTGCGCTTCGCGCGACAGCGCCGCCGACTGGGTGCCGTAGATGTGCTGCAACTGGATGATGAAGTCGTCCAGGTTTTGCGGCAACTGGCACTGGTACATCACCAGCTCGTCGAATAATTTCAGCAGCGAATCGGCAATGGCCCAGGGGTTGCCGTGATTGAACAGTTCCGGGTGTTGCTTGAGTGCTTCGACCAGCACCAGTTCGCGCGCATCGCCGCTGAGCACCGGCGTGTCCAGCAGGGATTCGCCTTCGATGTGCTGTTTCAGTGTGGTGATGTGCGGTCCCAACAAGGCGGGACAATTCTGTGCCTGTGCTTCCTGCAGCAGCAAGCGGCGCAAGCGCACGGCGGGCAGCAAATCGGGCAGCAGTACCACGACCTGACTCAGGTCGGGCAATTGGTGACGATGCTGGCGGATGATTTCCCCGGCCACGCTGGCCAGCACATGATCGGCAAAGGCCAGCGCGTGAACCGGGGGCGATGTCATCGTGACGAGGTTAACGTTCGATGTACTGCATTTTGTTGGTCTTGCCGTCCCATTCTTTGGCGTCAGGCAGGGCGTCTTTTCTCTCGGTGATTACCGGCCAGAGTTTGGCAAGTTCGGCGTTGAGTGCAATGTAGGCTTCCTGGCCGGCAGGCACGTCATCTTCAGAGAAAATGGCACCGGCGGGGCATTCAGGTTCGCACAATGTGCAATCAATGCATTCGTCAGGATCAATGACGAGAAAGTTGGGGCCTTCGTGGAAGCAGTCCACCGGGCACACTTCAACACAATCGGTATATTTGCATTTGACGCAGTTGTCAGAGACGACGTAGGCCATTCTTTACTCCTGATTTTTTTTGCGTGCCGCTATTTTAGTGAGAATGTGGGGCGGCTGCGACACTTTATTTTTTCATCAACGCCTGCAGGCTATAGAGCGCGTTGATAGCGTCGCGCGGCGTCATGTCGTTGATGTCCATTTTTTTCAACGCGACCAGCGCAGGCGATTCCACCGGCATGTCAAACAACCCCAGTTGCTGCTGTACCGGTGCACTGATCACGGCGGGTTGCTGCACGGCCTGATTTTCCAGTTGATGCAGGCGGCGTTTGGCCATGTCCACCACCACTTGCGGCACGCCGGCCAGGCTGGCGACGGCCAGACCATAACTCTGGCTGGCAGGGCCTTCCTTCACCGTGTGCATGAAAACAATTTTGTTGCCGTGTTCCACTGCTGTCAAATGCACGTTGGCGATGCTGGGGTGTTCTTCGGGCAGGGTGGTCAGTTCGAAATAGTGAGTGGCGAACAGGGTGAACGCGCGCACGTCTTGCGCCAGATGTTCAGCACAGGCCCAGGCCAGTGACAGGCCGTCGAAGGTTGAAGTGCCGCGACCGATTTCGTCCATCAGTACCAGACTTTCGGCGGTGGCGTTGTGCAGGATGTTGGCGGTTTCGGTCATCTCCACCATGAAGGTCGAACGACCACCGGCCAGATCGTCCGATGCACCGATGCGGGTGAAAATTCTGTCCATCGGGCCGATTGCGGCGCTGTCGGCGGCGACATAGCTGCCGATGTGCGCCATCAATGCGAGGATCGCAGTCTGACGCATGTAGGTCGATTTACCGCCCATGTTGGGGCCGGTGATGATCAGCATGCGGCGTTGGTCGTGCAGTTCCAGATCGTTGGGCACGAAGGGCTCGGACAGTACCTGTTCGACCACAGGATGACGACCCCCTTTGATCACCAGTCCGGGCTGGCTTTGCAGTTGTGGCTGGCACAGTTTCAGCGTGGTGGCGCGCTCGGCCAGATTGTTAAGCACGTCCAGTTGCGCCAAGGCTTCGGCGGTGGTTTGCATTGCTGCCAGCGGCGGCTGTAACTGTTCGAGAATGGCATCGTACAGTGCTTTTTCCTTGGCCAGTGCGCGCTCTTTGGCACTGAGGACTTTGTCTTCGAAAGTTTTTAATTCCGGCGTGATGTAGCGCTCGGCACCCTTCAGGGTTTGGCGGCGCTGGTAGTCCAGTGGCACCTGATCGGCGCGCACTCGGGACAATTCGATGTAGTAGCCGTGAATGCGGTTATAGCCAACTTTCAGTGTGCTGATGCCGGTGCGTTCGCGCTCGCGGGTTTCCAGATCCACCAAAAACTGATCGCTGTTTTCACGCAGCAGGCGCAGTTCGTCCAGCTCGGCATCAAAGCCGGCGGCGATGACGCCGCCGTCGCGAATCACTACCGGTGGATTGTCGATAATCGCCGCCGACAGCAGGGCGAAAACATCGGCGTGCAGATCCATGTCCTGTTGCAGTTGTTGCAGCAGCGGTGAATCCAGTTCGGTCAGATGCGCATGAATCTGCGGCATCAGTCCCAGCGTGTCGCGCAGCACCGCCAAATCGCGTGGACGGGCGCTGCGTAACGCGACGCGGGCGAGGATGCGTTCGATGTCACCGACGCTGCGCAGGGTGTCGAAAATTTCCTCAAAGCGGCTTTGCTCCAGCAGGGTGTCGATGGCCTGATAACGTTGGCGCAAAATGGCGTGCTGGCGAATAGGTTGGTTGATCCAGCGTCGCAACAGGCGGCCACCCATGGCGGTGGCGGTGTTGTCCAGCACCGAGGCCAGGGTGTTGCTGGTGCCGCCGTTCATGTTGATTTCCAGTTCCAGATTGCGGCGGGTGGCTGCATCCAGGTTGATGGCGTCGTCCAGGCGCACGGTGCGCAGACCGCGCAGATGCGGCAGGGCGCTTTTCTGCGTGTCCTTGACGTATTGCAGCAAACAGCCGGCGGCGGCGACGGCGCTGTGCAAATCCTCGCAACCAAAGCCGGACAGATCCTTGGTGTTGAACTGCTGGTTCAGTTGGCGTTGGGCACTGTGCAGATCAAACAGCCAGGGTGGCTGTTTGCGCAGGCCGGGGCGTTTTTGCAGGATGACTGGCAGGCTCATCTCTTCGCTGACCAGCAATTCGGACGGACGCAACCGCTCGATTTCCGCCAGCAGTCCTTCCTCGGTGTCAGTTTGCAACACATAGAAACGACCACTGGCCAAGTCCAGACTGGCGACGCCGTAGTGCGTACCGTCAAAGTACAGCGCACCGAGCAGGTTGTCGCGGCGCTCTTCCAGCAGCATTTCGTCGGTGACGGTGCCGGGCGTGACCACCCGCGCCACCTGACGTTCGACCGGGCCCTTGGAGGTGGCCGGATCGCCGACCTGTTCGCAAATGGCGACCGATTCGCCCAGGCGAACCAGTTTGGCCAGATAGGGTTCCACCGAATGATACGGTACGCCGGCCATGGGGATGGGTTCACCGTTGGATTCGCCGCGCGCAGTCAGGGTAATGTCGAGCAGACGCGAAACCTTGCGGGCATCGTCGAAGAACAGCTCGTAAAAATCGCCCATGCGGTAAAACACGATGGTGTGAGGGTAGTCGGCCTTGATGCGCAGGTACTGCTGCATCATTGGAGTGTGGCCTTTGGTCTTTTTGCTATCGACGACTGACATGGCGTGAAATTTATCGAAATAGTTTTAATAAACAGAGGGTTGCTGCGTGATCGCAGAAAATACCCGCCAGCGAGGGGGCAATTATATCGCAGACGCGATGGTGGGGAGGTGAATTATGGTGTGGGTGACAAAAGATCTTCCCAGCACTGCATAGTCCTTGATGTTGTATTGGTTTGGCCGTCGATCGTTACTGATTCTGGTTGATAGATTGGATTTTTACCTTGTTTTCGGTTAAGTAAATCTAATGAAGAGCGTACATGGGGCTAAAGTCGGTGGATTTTATACATTGCGGGTGAGGCCGATTTTGGGTGATTGCCCGTGATGTTGGAAGGAATGAGATTGCTGAAAATCGACAGTTCGCTGGAATAAGCGATGGATGTGATCGGCAAGTCGCTTGAAATCATGCTGTCGGCGCAGAAAATAAAAAAAATAAATGTGGCCAAACAGGCTTGATGTATTGCCGACAAGGACGTTTCGTGGCCGTTAGCAATAATGTTTGCGTGGTTGTGCATGGATGGAATTACGCAGGCAAGGGGGCCACTGATGGCAATAGCATTGAATCGAAATAAAAACTCTGTCTTAGGGCTGTTTTTGCTGGTGATTCTGATTCCACTGTTTCTGGTTTCTTTTGGCTTTTGGCAATATCACCAAAAATATGAGTCGGACATTGAGTTCCTGCAGCGAGAACGGCTTGGCTTGCGTGAGATTCAGCGTCTGTACGGCATGATGCTGATGCTGCAGAAAATCCGAGGATTGGATAATCTCTACAGTCTTGCTGGCAACGGGCGGCTTTTGCCGACGATAGTCGAGCATTCTGATCGTTTGCGAGCGGCGATACGTGCCGGCGTGCAGGCACCACAAATCAGTGCGCTAGGGCTCGATGGTGAGTTGGCCGAGTGGGGAAAAAATGTCTCGAGTCTGTTAGTTGAAGCCGGTCAGTCGCGCTCCAACACTCCTGCGTTTGATCGCTACAGTCAGTTGGTTGGTGAGATGCAGCGGCTGATTGTCCAGGCAGCGGATCGCTCTAATCTGACCTTGGATGGACAGTTGGAGTCGTTTTACCTGGTTAATGCGGCGGTTCATCGCATTCCTGTCATGACTGAACAGTTGGCTTCGATTCGCGGGCTGGTGTCGCCGCTGGTGGGGCAAACTCCCCCCGTATCGGTTGTTCGCGCTATTGAGGCACACAGGGCAATTTTACAAAATGAAACTCACAGATTGACCCGCATGCTGCAACAGCATTTGCGTGATACGCCTGGACAGTATCTGCGGGTTTTGGAAAACCTATCCCAGTTGGCAGGCGGGCTGGATGATTTTTTGAAACAGGTGGCGTTGGTACAGCAGGGCGGAGTTGTGCCAGGAACGCCAACGTATTTTTTTAATGAGATCAGCAAGTTTGTCGACGATATTCAGCAGTTGCACCAGCAGGTTGTTGATGATGCAGATACGGTGCTGAGCGACAGGATTGTACAGTTGCGCAGACAGCAATGGGAGGGTGAGCTGGGATTTGGCTTGGCTTTACTGACCATGCTGGGCAGCGCTGCAATTTTTTACCGAAACAATCGGCGGGTCATGCGGCAGCTCAGCCAATCAGAGGATGAGTTGCTGTATTTTAAGCGCTCGCTGGATCGAGCGCAGGATGGTGTGTTTATGTTTGCACCAGCGTCGTTGGAATTGTTGTATGCCAATGCCAGGGCGATGCAGCAGCTAGGTTATCAAAATGACGATGTGCTGCAGATGCGCGCTTTTGAGCTGATGGTGGAATTCAGTGAGGCGCAGTTGCGAGAAAAAATCTCACCCTTGTTGAGCGGCCAACAGCAGAGTATGAGTTTCGAAACTCACTATCGGCAGCGTGATGGGCATCTTATTCCTGCAGAAGTCGTTATGCAGTACTTTGCACTGCATAACGACGAAGGGCGTTTTGTGGCGATTATGCGCGATATTGGTGAGCGCAACCGCGCGGAGGCGTGAAAAAGAGTTTTACTCAATCGGGGTGTCGTTCTGATTGCCCCAGTCTGACCAGGAGCCGGGATAGCCACGCAGTTTGGTAAATCCCAGATGTCTGAGCACGGCAAACGACAGCGCTGAACGGTGATGGCTGTGACAGTAAACAATCACTTCGAGTTCGGGATGGATGCCTTTGGCGGAGAACATGGCCTGTAATTCAGTCAGTGGTTTGAGCTGCAGGGCGTTGTTGCGATCCAGGGCATCGGTCCATTCGATATTGACGGCACCAGGAATATGACCACCGCGTGCGGCGCGCACGTCGGTGCCGGCGTATTCTGCGGGGCTGCGGGCGTCGAGGATACGCACCGATTTGTCACTGAGGTGGTTCTGGATGTAGCTGCGCTCGGCGATCACCGACGGATTGCTGAATGTCAGCGGGTAATGGCTGTGTTCGATGGGCTGGCTGTCGGTGCTCAATGGCAGTTTGGCGGCTTTCCAGCTGTGGATGCCGCCGTCCAGCAGGGAGAGTTTGCGATGACCGGCTGCTTCCAGCGTCCACAACAGGCGGGCTGCTTTGCCGCCGCCTTCGTCGTCACAGGCCACGACCCAGCTGTTTGGTGTGATGCCCAGGCTGCTGAAAATCTGGCTGAGGTGTTCAGCTGACGGCATCAGGCCGAAGGTCGGCGGCGTGTGGCGGACGATCTGGCCGTAAGGCAGATGGCGAGCGCCGGGAATGTGTCCCTGCGCGAACAATTGCGGATCGCACAGATCGATGATGACCAGATCGGTTTGTTGGAGAACAGCGTGCAGTGCCTGGGGGCTGATGATGTACGGCGCTTGGCTCATGGAGGCTCCTGTGCAGGTCGCGGTTTTGATGATCGCGGAATTGTACAGGGAATCGTGGGGGATGGGCAGAGCGCGCGGCTCGTCGGCTGACGAGCCGCGAAAAATCGATGATTATGCGTCGCGCAGGCGCTTGAGCATGATTTCGTGCAGGCGCAGGTTGGACGCCAGCAGGTCGCCGCTATCCAGGAAGCTGTCCGTGCCATCAATGTCGGTTACGGCGCCGCCGGCTTCGCGCACGATCAGTGCGCCAGCCGCCATGTCCCAACGATTCAGGCCCAGTTCCCAGAACGCGTCATAACGACCGGCGGCCACGTAGGCCAGATCCAGTGCTGCCGAACCTGGGCGACGAATGCCAGCAGTGTCGGGGATCAGAGCTTTGAGCGTCTTGAGGTAGCGATCCAGGTCCTGGTCTGGACGGAACGGGAAACCCGTGCCCAGCAGTGCGCCACGCATGGTTTTGCGTGCGGTAACCCGGATGCGGCGGTCATTGAGCTGGGCACCGTTGCCACGGTAGGCCATGAACATTTCGTCCTTGACCGGGTCGTACACTACGCCCAGTTCCAGCTTGCCTTTGTGCAGCATGGCGATGGACACGGAGAACTGCGGAATGCCGCGTAAAAAGTTGGTGGTGCCGTCCAGGGGGTCAATGATCCACTGGAAATCGCCCTCGCCACTGGCGCCGCTCTCTTCAGCAAGAATGGCGTGGTCGGGGTAGGCGCGGCGAATCACATTGATGATTTCCACTTCCGCACGTTTGTCGACTTCGGTAACGTAGTCGTTGGCCTGCTTTTCTGAAATATTCAGAGTGTCTATGTGATTGACTGAGCGTAAAATCACTTGACCGGCACTGCGGGCCGCGCGGGTTGCGATATTCAGGGTGGGATGCATCACGTTTCTCCGGGATTGTTACATTGCGGCTATCGCTGCGGGCCGCGTATTTTAGGGCTTACGCTTTCTGATAGCAATCTAAGGGTTTTATGAATTTTGTCAGCAACATCCGTGTGGTCATGATTGAGACCAGTCACCCCGGTAATATCGGCGCGGCGGCGCGAGCCATGAAAAACATGTCACTGCACCGGCTGGTGCTGGTGAATCCCAAGCAATTTCCGGCGGAAGAGGCCACGGCGCGGGCTTCCGGCGCAGATGATCTGCTGGCGACGGCGCGGGTGTGTGCCTCGCTGGACGAGGCGGTGGCTGATTGCCAACTGGTGATCGGTGCCAGCGCCCGGCTGCGCAGCGTCGAGTGGCCGCAGCTGGATGCCCGCGAATGTGGCCAAAAGGCAGTGGCCGAGGCTCAGGCCGGGCTGCAGGTGGCGGTTCTGTTCGGCCGCGAGCACTCCGGCCTGACCAACGAGGAGCTGGATCGTTGCCACTATTTGATGCACATCCCGACCAACCCCCATTTCCAGTCGCTCAATGTGGCGGCGGCAATTCAGGTGGTGACCTACGAAATCCAGATGGCGTCATTGGCGGCGCAGCCGGCCGAGGCGGTGGACGAGGAGCTGGCGGATGTGGCGCGCATGGAGGGCTACTTCCAGAACCTGCAGGTGACCATGCAGGAATTGGGGTTTATGGATGAAAGTAATGTCAAATTGATGCGCCGACTGCGCCGTTTATACCAGCGCGCCCGTCCCAGCTTGACCGAACTGGACATCCTGCATGGTATTCTCAGCGCCGCCAAAGGGAAAAAGTACCAGTGGATGAAAGATCGACTGGACTTGTTAAACAAAGAAGTTGACCATATAACTAAGAAATAGCGGTAAAGACGGAATTTCATGTTTGCACGAATCCGAGAAGACATCCGTTGCGTATTTGACCGTGATCCGGCGGCGCGCAACAGTTTTGAAGTATTGACCACCTACCCTGGGCTGCACGCGCTGTGGGCGCACCGCCTGGCCAACTGGTTCTGGCGGCACCGGCTGCTGTGGTTGGCGCGGTTTATTTCCGGGGTGGGGCGCTGGTTTACCGGAATCGAGATTCATCCGGGCGCGACCATAGGCCGGCGATTTTTTATCGACCACGGCATGGGGGTGGTGATCGGCGAGACGGCGCAGATCGGTGACGATGTCACCTTGTATCATGGCGTGACCCTGGGCGGCACGTCCTGGAAAAAGGGTAAACGCCACCCCACGCTGGGTAACGATGTGGTGGTCGGCGCGGGCGCCAAGGTGCTGGGGCCGATCGAGATCGGCACCGGGGCGCGGATTGGCTCAAACGCAGTGGTGGTCAAAAGCGTACCTGCGGCAGCGACGGTGGTCGGTGTGCCAGGACGAATTGTCGCTAAAAAGCCAGAAATGGATGAAAAGCGCCAGAAAATAGCCGCGAAAATCGGCTTTGATGCCTATGGCACCACGCCGGACATGCCGGATCCGGTGGCCCACGCAGTGAACGCCATGCTGGACCATATTCATCTGATGGATGAGCGAATGGAGCAGATTTGCCACGCGCTCAAGGCCATAGGTGCTGAGGTGCCGGAAGGGCGCATGCCGGAGCTGGACTCGTGCAGTATCGACAGTCCTGAAGGTCAGGGCTCGGTCCAGGATGAGACGCTGCGCTGAGTGCGAAGAATCGGGTTTAATTTCACTTGAACTCGAAGGGTTAAAAAATTGACAAGTTTAGTCAGATAAGCAACAATAAGCATAGTTAAACAGAGTGCGAAGTTTCGCAAAAAACCTTAGAGAGAAGACTATGCGATTGACGACAAAAGGCCGCTACGCGGTCACCGCAATGCTGGATCTGGCAATTAACTACAACGAAGGTCCGATCACTCTGTCGGATATTTCCAAGCGTCAGGGGATCTCTTTGTCCTACCTGGAGCAGTTGTTTTCCAAGCTGCGTAAGCGCGGCCTGGTGGACAGCGCCCGTGGTCCTGGCGGTGGTTACCGTCTGAGCCGTGGTTCCGACGAGATTTCCATCGCTGAAGTGATTGCCGCTGTGGATGAGAGCATTGACGTGACCCGTTGCGCCGGCAAGGGCAACTGCCAGGGTGACGGCAACTGTCTTACCCACGAACTGTGGTGCGACTTGAGTGGCCAGATCCAGAGTTTCCTGAATAACATCACGCTGGGCAAATTGGTAGCCAATCGCGGTGTGCAGGAAGTGGCACTGCGCCAAAAAGAGCGCGTGATCAATGGTGAAGGTAACGCACAACAGGCGGCGGTAAACAGCTAATCGCCGCACCCTGATTGCGAGGGTTGCGCCATGACGGTTTACCTGGATTACAACGCGACAACGCCGGTGGATTCGTTGGTGTTGGAGGCGATGTTGCCGTTTTTGCAAACGCTCAGTGCCAATCCGTCAGCGGTCCATGCGCCAGGGCGACAAGCCCGCGCCGCGATGGATGTGGCCCGTGAACAGGTTGCTGCGTTGGTGAATGCACATCCTTCGCAGGTGGTGTTTACCAGTGGTGGCAGCGAGGCGAACAGTCTGGCTATTCTGGGATGCGCGCGCGGCATGGGCTTTTCGCACATTGCCTGTAGCGCGATTGAACATCCTGCGGTGCTGGAAGCGTGCTACGCATTGCAGCGCCAGGGTGTGCGGTTTGACGAGCTGGCAACCGGTCCCGATGGTTTGTTGCGCCAGTCTGCGCTGCGGACGTCATTGCAACAAGGCTTGGGGTTGTTGTCGGTGATGCTGGCCAACAACGAAACGGGCGTGTTGCAGCAGGTGCAGGAAATCGCGGTCTTGGCGCGAGCGCACGGAGCGGTAGTGCACACCGATGCAGTGCAGGCGCTGGGCAAAATTCCCGTCGATTTTCGTGGCCTGGGCGTGCAGATGATGACGCTATCGGCGCACAAGATTTATGGTCCCAAAGGTGTTGGTGCCTTGGTGATGGACAAGCAGCTAAAGCTGGAACCGCAAATTTACGGCGGTGGTCAGGAAAAAGGGCTGCGGTCAGGGACGGAAAATGTTGCGGCCATTGTCGGTTTTGGCAAGGCGGCGGAAATCGCCAAAGCGAATTTGCAACAAATGACGCGGTTACAACAGTTGCGCGATCAGCTCGAGCAAGGGTTGATGCAACTTGGCGGCGTGGTGGTTTTTGCCAGACATGCAGACCGCTTACCTAACACCAGTTTTTTCAGCGTTGCCGGCATTGACGGTGAAACGCTACTAATGAATTTGGATCTGGCAGGTTTTGCCGTATCGAGCGGTTCAGCCTGTGCCAGCAAAAGTGAACAACCTTCGCATGTGCTGATGGCCATGGGGGTTGAAAAAGACATCGCTCGTGGCGCGATCCGCGTCAGTTTAGGGCGGGCAACCAGTGCTGACGACATTCATGCTTTTTTACAGGCGCTGCAGCAGCAAATCTCCATGCTGCGTTCCCTGTCGGCAGTGTTGGTTTAGATGAAGACTTTGATGGAGTAACGCAAGAAATGAAGTTGCCAATCTATCTGGATTATTCTGCAACAACGCCAGTTGATCCGCGTGTCGCAAAAAAAATGATGGAATACCTGACGCTGGATGGCCAGTTTGGTAACCCTGCGTCGCGCTCACATGCATTTGGCTGGGCGGCTGACGAAGCGGTGGAAACCGCTCGTAAAAATGTCGCTGATCTGATTAATGCCGATCCGCGTGAAATTGTTTGGACTTCTGGCGCAACCGAATCAGACAACTTGGCGATCAAGGGCGCAGCCCAGTTCTATCGCAAAAAAGGCAAGCACATCATCACCTGCAAAACCGAGCACAAAGCGGTTTTGGATACCTGCCGCCAGTTGGAGCGCGAAGGTTTTGAAGTAACCTATCTTGAGCCCGAAGCCAGCGGCTTGATCGACCTGAACAAGCTTGAAGCCGCGATGCGTGACGACACTGTGCTGGTGTCCATCATGCACGTCAATAACGAAATTGGTGTGGTACAGGATATTCGCGCGATTGGCGAAATGACGCGTTCTCGCGGCATCATTTTCCATGTTGATGGCGCGCAAAGTGCGGGCAAGGTAGAGATCGACATGGAAACCATGAAAGTGGATCTGATGTCTTTTTCCGCACATAAAATTTATGGCCCGAAAGGCATTGGTGCGCTGTACGTGCGTCGTAAACCACGGGTGCGTTTGGAAGCGCAAATGCACGGCGGAGGTCACGAGCGTGGTTTGCGCTCGGGTACGCTGCCAACGCATCAGATCGTTGGTATGGGCGAAGCATTTCGATTGGCCAAAGAAGAAATGGCCAAGGATAACACTCACATTACAGCACTGCGTGACCGCCTGTGGAATGGCATCAAAGACCTGGAAGAAATCTATGTCAACGGCGATATGGAGCAGCGCATTCCCGGCAATTTGAACGTGAGTTTTAATTTTGTCGAAGGCGAATCGCTGATCATGGCGCTCAAAGATATCGCGGTATCTTCCGGTTCAGCCTGTACTTCATCCAGCTTGGAGCCATCCTACGTGCTGCGTGCCTTGGGTCGCAGCGATGAACTGGCGCACAGCTCGATTCGTTTCACTATCGGTCGCTTTACGACCGCCGAAGAAGTTGATTACACCGTAAAACTGGTGCGTGAAAAAGTGGCCAAATTGCGGGATATGTCGCCATTGTGGGATATGTACAAGGAAGGTATTGATCTGAATTCTGTACAGTGGGCGGCACATCATTAACGGAGGTAAAGTTATGGCTGTGACAATGACGGTTGCCGCTGCTGAGCGGGTAAAGAAATTTCTCACCAATCGTGGCAAAGGCGTGGGCTTACGTTTGGGCGTTAAGCCTAGCGGCTGTTCCGGTATGGCGTATGTGCTGGAGTTTGTCGATCAGGTGGAAGAGACGGATGAAGTCTTTGAAAGTTATGGCGTGAATGTCATCGTCGATAAGAAAAGCCTGCTGTACATCGACGGTACCGAGCTGGATTTTGCCAAGAGGGGTTGAATGAAGGTTTCAAATTCAACAATCCTAACGTCGCCGGCGAGTGTGGCTGTGGCGAAAGCTTCACCGTTTAATTCGATTTATCGATGATACAGCACGAGAAAAATTATTTTGAGCTGTTAGGTGTTTCTGCCAGCTTTGACTTGGATGTCGCTGTGCTCAGCGAAAATTATCGCGCGGTTCAGCGCGCCTTGCACCCTGATCGTTTTGCCAATTCTTCTGAAAAAGAGCGCCGCCTGTCCGTGCAACATGCAGCACGGATAAACGATGCCTACAACACCCTGAAATCTCCATTGTTGCGATCGGTCTATCTGCTGGGGTTGCGAGGCGTTGATGTGCAAATCGAAAGCAATGCCAATATGGCGCCGGCGTTTTTGATGGAACAGATGGAGTTGCGCGAAGCATTGGATGATGCAGCAATGGCTGGCAGTACGGATCAAGTGCAGACGCTGCTCGAGCAGATTGATGCCAGGGAGCGTCAACTGCACAAAGAGTTGAGTGCAGGTTTTGAAGAAAACAGCGATGCTGCACTGCAGCGGGTTGCGCTGAATGTTCGTAAACTACAATTCTTTAGCAAATTAAAACACGATGCTGAGCAGGTCGAGGCTCAGTTAGACGAATAAATACGGTTTACCTCATGGCATTACTGCAAATCTCTGAACCAGGACAAAGCGCGGTTCCGCACCAGCGCAAATTGGCTGCGGGCATCGACTTGGGAACCACCAATTCGTTGGTGGCGAGTGTGCGCAGCGGCGTTGCCGAAACCTTGCCTGATGCGACTGGGCGGCATATTTTGCCCTCGGTGGTGCACTACGCAGCAGGTCAAACGACCGTGGGCCACGAGGCATTGGCCGTCGCTGTTCAGGACCCGCTAAACACGATTGCATCGGTGAAACGCTTCATGGGGCGTGGACTGGATGATGTTGTGACGCTGGGTGAACAGCCGCCTTATGAATTATTGTCCGGCGAAAGTGGCATGTTGCGAATTCGCACCGTGGCCGGCGATGTTAGTCCGGTCGAAGTGTCGGCGACCATTCTCAATCAGTTGCGCGAACGTGCGGAGCAAACACTCGGCGGCGATTTGGTTGGCGTAGTGATAACTGTGCCGGCTTATTTTGATGAAGCGCAGCGTCATGCGACCAAGGATGCGGCGAAGCTGGCGGGTTTGAATGTGCTGCGTTTGTTGAACGAGCCCACCGCAGCGGCAGTCGCTTATGGTTTGGATACCCGTGCCGAGGGCGTGATTGCTGTCTACGACTTGGGCGGCGGTACGTTTGATATTTCCATTCTGCGTTTGAACAAAGGCGTGTTTGAAGTGTTGGCCACTGGTGGCGATTCTGCGCTGGGTGGTGATGACATGGACAGGCTGGTGGCGCAGTGGATTATGCAGCAAGCGGGTATCAAAGGTGATGAAGGTCATCAGTTGATGCGCTTGGTGTTGCAGCAGGCGCGCGCCGTGAAAGAAATGCTGACCGATGTTGCTGTTGCGCCAATTTCGTTGCAACTGGCGGAATTTTCCTGGCAAGGTGAATTGACGCGTGTGCAGTTAAATCAGTTGATTGAGCCGTTGATCAAAAAGACGCTGGCTCCGTGTCGTCGTGCGCTGCGTGATGCAGGTGTGAGCAAGGACGAAATTGCAGAAGTGGTTTTGGTGGGTGGTTCAACGCGGGTGCTGGCTGTTCGCGAAGCAGTGCGTGAGTTTTTTGGTCGCGATGCTCTGGTCAATATTGATCCGGATAAAGTGGTGGCCATTGGTGCTGCGCTGCAAGCCGACGTGCTGGTGGGCAACAAGTCTGATGAGGAAATGTTGCTGCTCGATGTGATTCCCTTGTCGCTGGGACTTGAAACCATGGGTGGTTTGGTGGAAAAAATTATTCCCCGCAATACCACCATTCCAGTGGCGCGGGCCCAGGAATTTACCACGTTTAAAGACGGCCAAACCGCCCTGGCGGTGCATGTGCTGCAAGGCGAGCGCGAAACAGTGGGGGATTGTCGCTCACTGGCGCGATTTGAATTGCGCGGTATTCCGCCGATGGTGGCGGGTGCGGCGCGTATTCGTGTGACCTTTCAGGTGGATGCCGATGGTTTGCTAGGCGTCAGTGCGCGCGAGATGATTAGTGGTGTAGAGGCAAGCATCGTGGTCAAGCCGTCGTATGGTTTGACGGACAGTGAAATCGAAACCATGCTGCGTGATTCTTTTGCCCATGCGGCGGAAGACATGCAACAACGCAAATTGCGGGAACAACAGGTTGAGGCCGATCGCGAAATTGAAGCATTGACCTCGGCGCTGGCCGAGGATGGTGAGCGATTGCTGAGCGCCGATGAGCGGCAGCAAATTGATGCTGCACTGGCTGCGCTAATTGCACAACGCGCCGGCAGCAATGCTGATGCGATTAAGGCTGCGATTGTTGACGTGGAGCGGGTCTGTGCAGACTATGTTGCGCGCCGCATGAATTCGAATATTCAAAAAGCCTTGGCTGGGCACAAGCTCGAAGAATTTAGAGGGTAGTTATGCCGCAGATTATTGTGTTGCCACACGAGGAATTGTGTCCCAATGGCACAGTGGTTCAGGCCGAAAAAGGCGAAACCATTTGCGATGTATTGTTGAAAAATGACGTGGATATCGAGCATGCTTGTGAGAAATCCTGCGCTTGCACAACCTGTCATGTCTATATTCGTGAGGGAATGAATTCCTTGAACGAAGCCACCGAGACAGAAGAGGATTTGCTCGACAAGGCTTGGGGCTTGGACCCAGACTCCCGTTTGAGTTGTCAGGCGAAGGTGGGTGATCACGATCTGGTGGTCGAGATTCCCAAGTATACGATCAACATGGTATCGGAGCGTCACTAGAGGGCTTATGAACTGGACAGACTCGTTGGAAATAGCGATTGCGCTGGATGAAAAATATCCCGACGTTGATCCGCGTTTTGTGCGGTTTACCGATTTGCATGCCTGGGTGTGTGAGTTAGAGGAATTTGATGATCAGCCTGAGCGCTCAGGTGAGAAAATTCTCGAAGCCATTCAGATGGCGTGGATTGGCGAACGCGATTAAGCAAATGTCGCAGATACAAAAAAGCCCGGCATTGCCGGGCTTTTTTGTTTTGCCATGACTGCGTTGCTATGGGCGCTGGTAGTGACCGATGGTTAGAGCGTCCGTGCAAACCTCGCCGACGGAGCAGTAACCATTGCTGTTGCCCAGGCCATCGTACAGGTGATCGACTTTGGCAGGTTGGTAGTTGAACTCAACAGGATTGACGTTGTTGTCGTCGAAACCGGCAACGTATTTCGCCAAGGTGTTGTTGCTGTTCTGGCTGGGGAAGGAGCTGTTTGCCTTGAGGCTCCAATCCACCAAAACGCACGGTTCGCTCTGCGTAGTGCATTCGCCGCCGCCCAGGTCGGCATTCAGGTCAAAGGTTCCGCCAACCCAGCGTTTGCCGTCGTTGATGCCAAAGTTGATGTTGCCGTACTGCTCGGAGAGCCCGGTGGAGCCAACGAACACATCCGCCATGCTGGCTGGGTTGACGACAGCGAGGCCGGCGGGGCAAACACTGCCACTGTCGATGATGCAGTTGCCAGTGCCGTTATGCGCAATTTCGCTGCGGTTAAACCGTAGTGGCGAATAGGCGAATGCGGTTGTTGCGACGACGCCGCCGCCAGAGTTCAGGGTGATAAACGAACCGTTGATGGTGTTAAGCAGCAAGTTATCTGTTGCGCGGATGCCGGCTCCGGCATTGTTTACGCTGGTGAATTGGCTCACGTAGTTAAATGATGCACCAAAGGCGGCAGCATTGCTTTTACTGAAACGCAGGCCATCGCCACCGTTGGATGAAGCGGTGCTCAGGATAATGTGATTATTTTTTGTGTCGCGCAGCTCGATACCATTGCCGCCATTGTTATCCGCACGAACATTTTCCAGCATGTTGTCAACTTGTGCGTCGAAAAGTTGGTCTGTCTTGGTGATGAATAGGCCATTCTGGAGATTGTTGGTCAAAACCACATTGCTCAGCGCGTTGAACTTACCGTCAGTAATCTGCAGGCCATGGCCATTGGCGTTGTTAATATTGATTGTGCCGCCACTGCGCGTGTTGGTGGCGTTGTCCAGTAATATGCCGCTGCCATTGCTGAAGGGAATTCTGATGTTGTGCAGAATGGCGTAGTTGGTACTGCCGAGCGTGAGCGCAGCTTCATTGTTGCTGGCGCCAATAAATTCGCCCTCAACCCATAGATGGGGAGTGAGCAGATTGACATTGCCCACTAGTTTCGTTCCGGCAGGGATGACTAAGCTGATGTTGCTGATGCTGCCGATGTTGTTATTGTCGACTGCGGGGGTAGAGAATCGTGAAATCCCCATGTCAACGTAAACATAAACATGGCGACCTGCAGACAACAAACTACTGCTGGTCAGGTTGATCGTGTTGGGCCACCACACAGACAGTGCACTGCTGTAGGTTTGGTTGTTCTGTTTAAGCGTGATTTTGTTGCTGCGCCAAGCCGCTGAACTGTTCTCGATCGGATTGGCGACTTGCACATTGAGCAGATCGCGCAGACCCTTGCCAGCGGCAAAGCCGGTGGAAATAGCCTGGATGCCTGATCCGTCGGCTTTGGTCTGACAGATCCAGGTGAATGCAGACAGGGCATCAGTGATACTGACGCCAGCGCAACTAGTAAGGTTGCTGGTTTCGTAAACACGGTAGATGCCGCCATGGAAACAGCCCGAGTTGACGGTATTGTCGCAGAGGGGGAGGGGGCCAGGAGTATTTGGATCAGCTTTGGGCTGAAGACGGTCGTTCCAGTAGGGGGCGTTGGCAAAGTACGGAGTAACGTCAGAACAATTTACGACGATGCTGGGCGCGGTTAAACCCATGATGAACGTGCCGGTGCCGGTACAAACCTGCTGGGTGTTCTTGACTTCAACTATGTAAGTTTGGCCATTGATGACCGGGACGTTGGTAAACGTGGCGCTGTTGGCAGCCGCAGTGAAAGTGAGGGTGTCAGCCAGATTGCTAAGAGTCTTGTTGGTGACGGTGACGTTGGCGCCGGCGGGCAGTAGTCCATTGACGCTAACGGTAACTTCCAGGGTTTTGAGTGTGGCGAAAAGCGCGCGATCTACCAGATTTTGGCTGCCGTCGTTGTAGAGGTTGCCGGCCAGGTCGGCAACCTTTTTAGATAGCATCACGGCGCCCATTGCGTTATTTCCTAAGAGTGAATTGGTTGGCTTGAACGTCAGCATAAAACTGGTGTCGTCATATTCCCAGTTGCCGACGAGCGTCGTGGGGGTACCGTTGATGGAGACAGTGTTTGTACCGCCCACAAGGACATTGTTGGAGTCTTTGAGCTGAGCGATGTCAATGGCCTCGTCGAAGACGAAGGTGACGTGATCCAGATTGACGCCATCCAAGGTCTTGTTGCCGCCGACGGCTGGTTGGGCATTGATGATGATCGCTGTCAGTTGTGGGGGCGTAACATCGCCGTTGGCGTCCTGTGAAGGATCACCCAGATTGGCCGCACCACAACCCGCTAGCAGTAGTGGGGCAAGCAGACTCAGGACGCTGAGGTTTTTGTACATAGTCAACACTCTGGCTCTATCGCTAAACCCGTGTAAGCTACTTGATAATCCTTTACTGCGCAAGGCGGACCTGTGCGGAGTGAAGGCGCTCCAAACCTTTTAAAATAGGTATAAAATTGCTGGGGTATTATCCCAAAAAACAGATTAACGAACCATTAACAGAGTTGGGTATTTCAATAAAACCCAGTTAAAACAACGCTCTGCCAGGTCGTATTTGCCTATTATTCCAGTGCTTTAATCGGCCTATCCGGGATGGGGATAAGGGAATTTATTGGACTTGGGTCACAGTTTGTCTTGATCGATCAACGAAATAGCACCGTGGCGTTTGCTTGCGCAAGGGTCTGACGATAGAATGACGCGTTTTCGAATTCAGGTCTATTTTGGAGTGAGACAGATGGCGATTGAACGTACTATTTCTATTATCAAGCCCGATGCAGTGGCAAAAAATGTAATCGGTGAAATCTATGCACGCTTCGAAAAGGCGGGTCTGCGCGTTGTGGCAGCCAAGATGGCGCACCTGACCAAAGCCCAGGCGGGCGGTTTTTACGAAGTGCACAAGGCGCGTCCATTCTATAACGATCTGGTGAGCTTCATGACCTCCGGTCCTGTGATGATCCAGGTGCTGGAAGGTGAAAATGCCGTTGCCAAGCACCGCGAAGTGATGGGTGCCACCAATCCTAAGGATGCGGCTCCAGGTACTATCCGTGCGGATTTCGCCTCCAGCATCGATGAAAATGCGGTTCACGGCTCTGACAGCCTGGAAAATGCGAAGAACGAAATTGCATTTTTCTTCAGCGCTACCGAGTTGTGCCCACGCACGCGTTAATTTTTACAGGGCGATAAGCCCAAGAGTGATGTGGCAATGACCGACGTGATGCAGCGAACTAATCTGCTGGATCTCGGCTATGACGATCTGAAGGGCTTCTTTGTCAAAATTGGCGAGAAGCCCTTTCGTTCTACGCAGCTGATTAAATGGATCTACCAGTTGGGTGTGACTGACTTTGAGCAGATGAGCAATCTGTCGAAGGAGTTGCGCGCGCGCCTGACCGAACATGCGGAGATTCGTCCGCCGCAGGTGGTGGTCGATCAGGCGGCCAGTGATGGTACGCACAAGTGGCTGTTGCGCCTGGAGGATGGTAACTGTATCGAGACGGTATACATTCCCGAGGTCAATCGCGGCACGCTGTGCATTTCCTCCCAGGTGGGCTGCATCCTCAATTGTTCGTTTTGTTCGACGGCACAGCAGGGATTTAATCGTAACCTGACAGTCGGTGAAATTATCGGTCAGGTATGGCTGGCAGCGAAAATGCTCGGCCAGTTTGAACCGAACGCGGAACGCATTATTTCCAATGTTGTCTTCATGGGCATGGGCGAACCACTGCTCAATTATGATAATGTGTTAAAAGTAATAGAGATTTTGCTGGATGATAATGCCTTTGGCTTGTCGCGCCGGCGGGTGACCATCAGTACGGCGGGTGTGGTGCCGGCCCTGATGGATTTGCAACGGGATACGGACGTGGCGCTGGCAGTGTCGCTGCATGCAACCAACAACAAGTTGCGTGACGAGCTGGTGCCGCTCAATCGCAAATATCCGGTCGAAATGCTGCTGGAGGCATGTCGCAACTACGTGAAAGATTCCGCTCGTGCTAAAGTGACATTTGAGTATGTCATGCTGGCGGGAGTGAACGACCAGCCGCAGCACGCCCGTGAGTTGATTAAGTTGCTGAAGGGAATTCCTTCCAAGGTGAACTTGATACCGTTTAATCCCTTCCCCAACTCGCCGTATCAGCGCTCGGACGCCGACAGCGTATTGCGATTCCAGAACATGCTCATTAACGCGGGTTATACCACCACGGTGCGTAAAACCAGGGGTGATGATATTGATGCGGCCTGCGGCCAATTGGCCGGCAAGGTTCAGGATAAGACCAGACGCACGATTCGTTTGGCGCAGCAACGATAAAGGGAGCGGGCGATGAAAATCAGATTCGGGCTGGTTGGTGCTTTGGCGATCATGGCGCTCGCTGGCTGTGCGTCGTTGGGGCAAAGCGGGGCTGTTTCGCCTGATGAAGTGGCGCGAACCAATCTGGACGAAGCTGGAAAATATTATCGCCTCGGCCAATACGATGTTGCGCTGGACAAGTTACGCAAGGCCGCCGCGGCCAAGCCGCAGGATAGCCAGATTCATGAGCTGCTGGCGACCACCTATGCCCGCGTCGGCGATTTGAAACAGGCGGAATATTACTACCGCAAAGCCCTGCAATACGTGCCGCGTGAAAGCGCAGAATTTGGCGAATACAGCAACAATTACGGCGTATTCTTGTGCAACAAAACCGATTATTCGGACGCCGAGAGCTATTTTGTGCAGGCGGTGGCCAATCCGTGGTATCGCACGCCGCAGCTAGCCTACGAAAATGCCGGCAACTGTGCCGAGCGCGCGGGGGCAGATGACAAAGCAAAAGAGCTCTATGCCAAAGCATTGGCATTGCAGCCGGATATGCCGCAGTCCTTGCTGGCATTGGCTCGGATGAGTGTGGACCAGCAGGATTACGCTGCCGCTGCGGATTATCTGCAGCGATACGATCAAAAACAGCCGGCTAACGCAGAAAGTGTCTGGTTGGCGGCAAGAGTCGCCAAAGCACGCGGTGAACTTGCCCGCGCAGAAAAAATGGAACAGCGGCTGAAAAGTCAGTTTCCGGCATCGCCCTGGGCGATACAGCTGGCACAGCCTGAATAACAGATGACGTTTTCTGCCGCCGAGCAGAAGGCAAACCGAGGAAGAGAACAGACCATGACAATCAATACCACTGAAGAACGCGCGAATATCGAGCTGGTGACCAGCGAGGCAGCCAACCCGCCTGTCGTCGAAGGCCCTGGCAAGTTGCTGAAAAGTCGCCGCGAGGAAGCGGTTATCAGCGAGATGGATGCCGCATCACGCATGAAAATCAGCGTGCAGCAGTTGCGTGCGTTGGAATCGGACGATTTTGCCAATCTACCGGCTCCTATTTTTGTGCGCAACTTTTTGGCTCGCTACGCAGAAATGCTCAATTTGGATGCGCAAGAACTGGTTCGCATGTACGAAGCTGCCGGCGGTGAAAGCAATCAACCGACCTTGGCGCGCGTGTCATTGCGCGAAAATGTGAATGGCGGCCCGGTGCCGGTTCGCTGGGTGTCGTACGCGCTGGTTGGTGTGGGTGCTCTGCTGGTGGTGTTGTGGGCCTCGACCTTTGGCGAGAATACAGCGACCGAGCAAACCGTCGCAGAACAGGTTGATGTGGCACCTGCCGCGTCTGCTGAGGTAGCGACTGACGGTGCTGCCCAGGTGACGAATGAACTGGCCCTGCCCGCACCAAGCGCTAACAACAGCATCGATAGCGAGGGTTTTGCTGACCTGTCCACCACGGAACAGCAGTAAATCAGATGGCAGCGCAGTTAGAACTGCGCTGCTGCATTTCCGGTGTTTCTTCGGAGTAGTTTGTTGTCAAATCAAATCAAATCCATTCGCGGGATGCACGACATCCTGCCGGAGCATATGCCCTATTGGCACCACTTGGAGTCAGTGGTCGGGCGCGTGCTTGATAACTATGGTTACCAGGAAATTCGTCTGCCTGTCGTCGAAAAAACCGAGTTGTTCAAGCGCTCGATTGGCGAGGTAACGGACATCGTTGAAAAGGAAATGTACACCTTTGAAGACCGCAACGGTGACAATCTCACCTTGCGTCCCGAAGGTACGGCGGGCTGTGTTCGTGCGGCGATAGAAAATGGCATGTTGCACAACCAGACTCAGCGGTTGTGGTACAAAGGTCCGATGTTCCGCCATGAGCGGCCGCAAAAAGGTCGCTATCGCCAGTTTTACCAAATCGGCGTCGAGGTGTTTGGGCTGGCAGATCCGGACATTGATGCCGAACTGATTTTGATGACGCGTCGCCTGTGGAAAATGCTGGGCTTGCTCGACGATGTGACGCTGCAGATAAACAGTTTGGGCTCGCTTGAAGCGCGTGCAGTTTATCGCGATAAACTGGTTGAATATCTCAGTGCGCACAAGGATCAACTGGACGAAGACAGCTTGCGTCGCCTGGAAGGAAATCCCCTGCGCGTATTGGACAGCAAGAATCCACAAGTGCAGGCGGTGGTGCAAAATGCGCCGGTGCTGATGGATTATCTGGATGATGAATCGCGCGCGCATTTTCAGCTTTTGACGGCGCGGTTAGACGCGGCTAAGGTGAAGTACCAGATTAATCCACGTTTGGTGCGTGGTCTGGATTATTACAGTCGCACCGTTTTTGAATGGGTGACGGATCGTCTGGGTGCGCAAGGGACGGTTTGCGCTGGCGGCCGATTTGACGGGCTGGTGTCGTATCTGGGCGGCAAGCCAACACCGGCAGTGGGCTTCGCAATGGGCATGGAACGTTTGGTAGCGATCATGGAAGAAGTTGGTTTGCAGGTGGATGCCGGGCAGCCGCATTTATTTCTTGCCATGATGGGGGATGTCGCTGAGCAGCGCGGAATGTTGTTGGCCGAAGAGTTGCGCGATCGCATGCCGGCACTGCGCTTGCTGGCGAACGCCGGCGGCGGTGGTTTCAAGGCGCAGATGAAGCGCGCCGATCGTTGCGGTGCGCGTTGGGCGTTGCTGCTGGGCGAGGACGAAGTGAGCAGAAACGAAGTGGCGATCAAGCCATTGCGCGGCGAGGGTGAGCAGATTTCCATGTCGTTGGATGCTGTCGCCGAATATTTTTCACAACAAATTTAAACATAGTCAGAGGGCAGACCCGTGGTTGGAAGAACCGATCAAGAGCAAGTTGCAGAACTGAGAGTGTGGTGGGAAAAGTACGGCAAAATCACATTGATTGGCGTCGTGTTTTTGATTTCTGGCGTTGTGGGTGGTCGGGTGTGGATGGATTTTCAGGAATCCGCCAAGGCGCGTGTTTCAGCAGATTACAGCCAGATGATGGATGAGCTGCAGCGTGGTGATGTGGAAGCCGCGGCCAGCCGGGCATCAGCCTTGATTGAAAAGAACAGTGATTCCGGTTATGCGCCGTTGGCTGCATTGGCGCTGGCCAAAATTGAAGCTGAAAAAGGTGAGCTGGATAACGCCAAACTGCGCCTGCAGTGGGCGGCAGATCACGCTGATCAGGTCGAGCTGAAGGCGATTGCCAAATTGCGTTTGGCCAAAGTGCTGTTGGCGCAACAGCAAGTGGATGCAGCGTTGGCGCAACTCGGTGGTGAAGTGCCCGAAAGTTTCCGTTCCAGCTACGCGGTTGTTCGTGGTGATGCGTACGCGCAAAAAGGTGATGTGGCCGCAGCAAGAACGGCTTACCAGACAGCGTTGGACGATCAGGAATTGGCTTCACAATTGCGCTCTCTGGTGCAGATGAAAATAGATAATTTGGGATTGGTGGCGGCGTCCTAAAATGAAAAGACTGGCCCACGCGCTATTGTTGCTGCCGCTGTTGCTGGCCGCGTGCTCTACACCGCCGAAAGACATTGATGTGCACGAACTGTCGAAGTTCGTTCCTGTGTTGCCGCAGGCCAAAGTCAAAGTGCTGTGGGGTGATGAATTAGGTGCGGACCTGGATCAGTATCTGGCGAATCGTCCTCTGGTACACAATGGCCATGTGTACATGGCCGATGCCAGTGGCCAGGTGAGCAGTTATGACCTCGATAGCGGTCGCGTTAATTGGCAGGTTCGTGTGCCAGCACGGTTTTCAGCAGGCCCTTCCCTGGGCGAGGGTATGTTGCTGCTGGGTACCTCCGACGCCAAGATCATTGCCTTGGATCCGCGAAACGGTGATGTGCTGTGGCGCACGGATGTCTCCAGTGAAGTACTCGCGGCACCGGTGGCGGCCAATGGTCGGGTGATAGTTCGTACTGGCGATGGCCGGGTGATCGGGCTGCAGGCCGCCAGTGGCAAACAGTTGTGGGTGTTTGATCGCACTGTTCCCCTGCTGAGTCTGCGTGGCAGCAGCACGCCGCTGCTGGTCAATGACATGGTGGTGGTGGGTTTTGCCAGTGGAAAATTAGTGGCGCTGTCACAGCACGATGGCAAACAAATCTGGGATGTGGCGGTGGCTGTACCGCGAGGCCGTTCGGAACTGGAGCGCATGGTCGATATCGATGCGGATCTGGTATATGCCGATGGCGTGATTTATGTCGCGAGCTACCAGGGACGAGTGACGGCATTGGCCGCCGACAGTGGACGCACTATCTGGACTCGTGAAATGTCGGTTTACCGCAATTTGGTGAAAGACGGCAAACAGCTTTATCTTACTGACACCGAAGGTCAGTTGTGGGCACTGGACGCCAGCAGTGGTGCGACACTGTGGAAGCAGGATTTATTGTCAGCACTGGCAGCGACAGCGCCGGTGGTGATGGGAAACAAACTGCTGGTCGGTGATCGACTGGGCATACTGTATTGGGTCGATAGCAGCGATGGCAGTCTGCTGGCGCAATTGCCGGCAAAAAATGTGATGCAGGCCAGTCATGTGGATGAATTGGCGGATGAACTGGATCATGTGAATGACCAGTTTTGGCCGGACACGGTTGGTATGGCGCATGCCGCCCAAGTGGTCGATGGTCGCATTATCCTTAGTTATCGGCGCGGCGTGATTGCCGTGCTGCAAGAACGTCATTAGGTTCGAATCGGACCGTAAAAAGAGTTTATTACCGTGAAACACGTCATTGCTTTGGTTGGGCGCCCCAATGTGGGGAAGTCCACTCTCTATAACCGACTTACCAAAACGCGAGATGCGCTGGTTGCCGACATTTCCGGATTAACCCGCGATCGCCGCTATGGACGGGCGGAATACGATGACAGGCAATTTATCGTGGTCGATACCGGTGGATTAACTGGCGGCGATGGCATTGATGCCTACATCGCCGAACAGGCAAAACAGGCGATGGAAGAAGCCGATGCCATTTTGTTTGTGGTCGATGGTCTCAGCGGCTTGAGTGCCGGCGATCAAGACATTGCCCAGCAATTGCGCATGCTAAACAAGCCGGTATTTCTAACGGTGAACAAAACTGAACGCCAGGACAAAAATGTTGCCGGCGTGGAATTTCATAGTTTGGGCTTAGGGCAACCGTACGGTATTTCCTCAGCGCATGGCGAGGGCATTTCCGCGCTGCTCGACGAAGTTTTTGCGCAATTGCCGGTCATCGAAGAAACCGAAGAGGATGCAGAACAAGAAGGCGGCGCCAAGGTTGCCGTGATAGGTCGCCCAAACGTGGGCAAATCAACCCTGGTGAATCGCCTGCTGGGCGAAGACCGCGTGCTGGCGTACGACATGCCGGGCACCACCCGTGACAGTATCTATATTCCCTTCGATTACGAAGGTGAGCAGTTCACGCTGATTGATACTGCGGGCGTGCGTCGCAAAGGCCGGATAGACGACAAGATTGATAAATTTAGCGTCATTAAAACGCTGGCTGC
>JAOUHV010000018.1 GCA_029884425.1 Gammaproteobacteria bacterium | reverse complement strand
TGCAATTAAGCACCGCACTGTAATCGTAATAACCAACAGCTGTACCGCTTTGAGCATTGTCAAGCGGGCCGCCGATACCGCCAGTGAATACTTCTTTTTTAACCTTGCCGTAGTATTCAATGCTGGCGTCTTTCACCACGTCGACATTGGTACCTTGTGGACCGGCAACCGACACCATACGACGCACATTCAATGCACGACGGTCTGAACGGGTGTACTGTTCATAGTCGCCATTCCCGTTGTCCCAACCGTAGGGTTCTTCCCCGCCTTTCATCGTCTCTTGGGCGATGGCCCAGGTATTAGCCTCACCCATGAAGGACATGATGGAGACTGTTTGCGTTGTGGCGGCTGTTGCCAGGGTCTCTTCTGCGGCAGCAGCTTCTGCCGAGGAGATGACACCATCGCCATTGGCATCAACGATTGTATCCTGCGTGGTTGTCAACGTGCCGTTGACATCCGCCTCAGAAATCGCACGTCCAGTGCTGTCGATCAGGATCAAGCCCAGATCGGTATCAGCACCGATACTCAGATTGCCATCCGTCGTGGGTGATGCCGCCATGGACAGGCTGGCGACCAGCGTGGTTTTGCCGGTTGTGCGATCAACGCTGTAGAATGTTACCGCGTATTGACCTTGTTGCAGTCCGGTAAAGGTAAATGCACCTTCGCTGTTAACGTTGGTTTCGGCAAAGCCATTGATACCAAAGGCAATCGCCTTGCTAACCGAGGAAGGGATCGCCGGTGCACTGTTAAATGCACTAGGCGTCACAGCAAAAGAAGGCAAAGCCTCCCCGTCCACCGAGCCCTTCATGGCAGGTTTGGCAAACGCCGCTCCGTCAGCCTTTTGCTTCACCACACCGGACAAACTGACAGTGCCTGTATTGGCTTTCTCATCATTGTTGCTGCTGGAGCAACCCCCTAAGAACATGGCAGCGCTAAGTGCGCCTACCATGAATAAATTTCGTTTCTTTCCCATCATTAGCTCCTGCGAATTTTACGGAAATGTTGACTGATGCACGTTCCCCAACCTACGTGGGTCGGAACTGCCTCATTACGTGCTCAACACTTCCTATCGGGCTCTGAACTTGGGAACTTCAGTCATTTTCTAGCAAAAACCAGGGGAATATCCCGTGTGCACCTACCAATTTGTACAGACCGCAGTAGAGCGCCCAATCATTTATTCAACCCACAGCATCACTGCCACTACCCGTCGGCAAAAAAAAGCCCCGCCGAAGCGGGGCTTTCCAGTTGTCAGACCGAGGTCTGACAAACTTATTTGTGGTATTGATGGATCACATGCTGTCTTGATGCCACGGGGCCTTTCAGTCCCTTGGTTGGCTTCCAGCTGTAACCCGTCCAGGTGCTGTTGACGTACACAACCTGGCCGTGCCACTGCATGTAATCAGCGCTTAGGGCTTCAACGTAAATTTCCACGTCGGTACCCGTCAGATCCGCCGTTGCAGAGAACTGCAGACCCGAAGCGTTCAACAACGTCCAGCCACTGCCCGGCATTGCCAAGTTGGGATCAGTAGTGAAACGCTGTTCAGTACCGTATGGGTCCGCACTGCCCCAGTTACGCACGTAGACGTTAACATTGGCATAGGCGTAGCCTGGATCCACCTCAACGGTGATAGTGGTCGGGCCAGAGGCCATCGCACCATCCGCGTGTGAAACCACACTCACCAATTTAGGTGGTACGATACCAACCGCTGAGCTGATCTCCACGTAGTAGTAACGGCCACTACCATCGTACAGGTCAAAGCCGTTGTAGCCTTGGAACAGCGTTACTGGAATCTGGAAGATGCCGTTAACATCCGGCGTAACCGTGCCAGACTGCGTCGTAGTATTGCTACGCTGATACCAGGTAACATTACCCGATCCTGCCGCCACCAAACCCGACAGGTTTACTGTCGAATTCAGGCTGTTGTTCCAGCTTTCGCCAGTGCCCCAACCGCCCATGAAATACGCACCACCGACACCTCCATCCACAAAGATGCTGGAGAACGGTGCTACATATACACGTGTGCCGTTGGAAACAACCGTCAAGTAGAACCAGTTACTGCCATCGGTCAGGTTGATGTAGTTGTAACCATTGTAGATCGGCAGATCCATGGTGAAGGTATTTCCTGCACCTGCAACTGCTGTCACTGTCTCCATGTACTGACCAGAGATGTTGGCCGTCAGGGTTGCACCCGCCTTGGCTGTACCGGTCAAACGCACCGTCGTTGCCATACCCGCGTCAACCATACCGTAGTTGTTGGCCAACGCAGTGCCTGCACCGTCAGTAATGCCGGTTACTTCCATAATCACCGGCTTGTTGGCACAGGTAGTAGTAACATTAAGCCCCTGCCACATGCCGTTTGGATCGTAGATACCCAAATCGTTCACGCCACCATAAATGTTTGCAGTCAGATTGTAGGGGTAGTTTCCATTGCCATCTGGCACTGGCGAGGTTTGGGTTTCCACCCGCTGATAGCTACCCAGAGCCTTAACAGGATCATAGTAGTTCACATCAGACCACACCATACCTTGCATGTTGGTTGAACCATTGACCTTGATCGAACAAGCCGCACCAACGTCAATTGACCGCCAGTTACTAGAACCGGTGAACGGTACTACACCTGCGCCCACGTCGTAGGATACCAGTGAGTGTGGCAACACAAACACGTTACCGTTGGTGGTGAACACCAGTACACGGTACCAGGCACCGCCATTCATACCACAGCACCAGTTAACGTCGATTTGGTTCCAGCCATCGACCAAACCAGTCACTGTCAGAGTGAAATTGCCTTTCGTGGCATCATTGACATCAGGCGTAACCGTCAGCGGACCGCCGGTGATAAAGGACATACAGTTCTCACCCATGCAGTGATTCCAATTGGCTGAGCCGTTCATGCTGTCCCAGTTGTTGAACGTACCGGTGAGTGTCACGCTGTCAGTGTTTCCGGCATCCGCACGCAACTGGTAGAAGTCCTCGGTTTGCACCGCAATCGCTGCCATACCTGCATCAGAGATACTATTGATCTTGGTGTCAGGCACGTAGACGGAACCCGCTGAGGTACGAACACCAATGCGGTTGAAGTTCATCCACATGTCATCCATGAACTCGATACCATTCCAGCCTGGATACACCGGAATTATCACGTCAAAGCCGCCACCGGATAATGCTGCACTACCTTGGGCGCGCTCACCATTCTCACCGTGTACCTGCCAGTTCAAACCAGTGATACCCGCAGCAACTGTACCAGTAACACGGACCGAAGTTGCGGTTGTGCTATCAAAGTCACTCCATGAATTCAAGGTGACAGCACTTTCCGCACCAGTCGCATCAATTTCATACACAGTGCCGAAATTGATTTGTGGCAGCAAACCACCGGAGGTTTGAGCATTAAACTCCTTGGTCAAGCCCAGGGAGCTGTAGCATCCCATACCACCGTTCATGTTGTTTGGATCGTAGACATCCTCACAAACCGTCACATGATTCATGCCCTTGGATAGCGGCACACCCGTAAATGTCGCCACACCATTGGTGAACATTGCAAACAACATCTGCGGCTTATAACCAAACAGTTCGAGGCGAGCCTGCATCACATTGGGATTTGGCGTCGTCACGGTAATATCCACCGTGTCCGCCCCACCAACGTCATAGCCATCGAACGATGGATTGTAGGTATGAACACCTGCCACGGAAGACACACTCAACGCCAACTCCGCAAAATTACCACCAACGGAGAACTTACGCGCCATGGATGAGCCCACGACGTTATTGGTGTACGTTGAGGTATCTTGTGTCAACTGCGCAAGAGTTGAACTCAGACCCAGCACCGCCCAACGGTATTTACCGCCAGCCACCAGTTCACTGATGCTGCGCTCCATACCGAAGGTCTGACCATTTGGCAGAACCATCGTATTGCCATAGGTACCTGCCATGGGGTTGAATTTCGCCCCTAGCACATCGCCCGCCGCAGCAGTAGAGGCGTCATACAGCGCCACCCAACCTGTGCGCTGATTTCTTTCATCCAGCAACACAACCGCATAGGTTGGAATTTTGATTTCCGGCGTTGCAACACCTTTGTCATTATCATGATCGTAAGTGCCGGCAACCCATTTCAGAGAAGGTGTCAGTTTTTGCGCACCAGGGTCTGGCAATACCGCCGCATCCGCAGGGGTATCCAGCTCCAACAGCTTGTATGGCTTCAATCCGCTCAGTTTGGTAGTGTCAGCACCATCAACACCTTTGGTCATCAACCACATGCCGTTACGCTTGCGCAACTCGATGGACAATATGCCAGGACCATCGCTGGCCATCTGACCACACTGGCTGTTCAGCGTGTTGCCGGGGGTAAATGTCAAATTGAATGACATGATCGCCTTGGTCAACTCAGGATTGATCACGATGTCGCTGGTCACATCACCGCCCAGGGTAACGCTACACATTTCGATCATCGGGAACAGTTCCTTGGACAGCATGCCGGTAAACTCATTCACCGACAAACGACCGTCACGGTTCACGTCCGCCTTGTCGCCTGGCTGAGAAATCCAGAAGAAGTCGCCGCTCATGTAACTGCTGAACAGTGAAGTATCGCGTTTTTGCATGGCCATCAGCCACTTACCAAATACGTCCTTGACCGCCACTTTTTCTGACGCCACGGTAACCGAGTCAGAGGCAGAAATACCGGCCGAGGTCGCTTCGGTCTTGAACGAGAAGCTCAGCGGATCCATCGGATTGCCGGCCAAATCCATACCGTCAGTCACCTTAATGGTGTAGTCAGTATTCAGCTTCAAACCTTCAGACGGCATGATCTGATAGACGAACTTGTAAATCGGTGCTGCGCTGTCCTTACCAATGAATTGAATGGCAGGCTTGGCCCCCAGGCTTGGCCCCCTGGTGACCGCAACATTAATCGTCGTAGTATCAATAGGTTCGTTCACACCGAACCGGATGGGGTTAATTACCGGAATATTTGGACCTACTGGCTCCAGCGCCGATGCAGTGGGTGAAGTGGTATCCGACGCCACCGCAGTAAACTTGGCAGTTATAGTTGCAGGGATTGCCTTGCCGTAAACGTTGTTGACCGTGTTGAGGATTTTTCCACCTGGAATAGTGATGGTGTACAACTCATTCAGCGTCAAATCTGCCGTTGGGAAAAACATCGCTGACAGCAAGTCAGGCGAAATTTTCCAGGTTCCGGCCACAACCGTACCTGTGGCATTGGTCACCTTGATATTGGGAATCGTGCCCCGTGCCATTGCCATGCTAAAGGTCACGGGCAAGCCCGCGTCCTGCGGCATTGTCGAGTCAGCATAACCGCCGGCTGCAGATTGCCCCTGACCCAATACAGAAATCACGCTGGCCACTGCGTCGCTGTCTTGCGCAACCAGATCGTTGCCACCGACATTCCCGGCAAACGACTCAACGATGGTCTGGACCGCAACATAGAGCGTTCCGGTGTTCAGATCATATTTGCTGGCGATCAGCGTGTAGTTACCCGCAGGGATGGGGGAACCATCCAGGGTTTTGTCAAAAATATAGTCGCCGTTGGCATCGGCCAATGTCCGCGCGATGGGATCGAGCAACTCGGGCTGGTTGGCGTCATACAATTCGATGGTCGCCCCACCCAACACCGCCGCTTCCTGCGGTAACAAGCCCGCTTCCTGCAGGACTTTGCTGTATGGGGTAGAGGTGGTGGCGTACATTTCCACCGCCTGTATTTTGTCGGTGGACTTCAGCAGCTTGCCACTGGCGGCGGCCTTGGCCATCGCCTTGGCCATCAGCGGTTTGGTCGCAGCGGTATCATCTCCCACTACATTTGATAAACTCACCCGTCCGCTGATGACTGCGGTACTGCTGTCTTCTGTGGCGGTATCTCCCCCGCCCGAACAACCGGCTAGCGCCAGCAGTGAACTCACAATGCTAGCGGCCAGCCAACGTTGGCCTATAAATGACATAGATTTCTCCTTGGATATCCTCAAGTGCAAATGAGGTTCAAGGCAAACAACCCTTGGCAATTACGCGTGCAATAGTCCCTTACTTGCCTTCTGTCATCGCTGTTTTTCGCGCGTGATTACCGCCTGAACCTCTACGCTGAACATCGGCATGACTTCGCGCCGATTCGTTCATAGCGACCCTATCGGCGACAGGCAGACCGCGTTGATATCAAAATCCCTTAAATACAATGAGATAAAGATATTTTTAGTTTTCATAAAATTTTGCAGGGAATTTTAACGGCGTTGATTTTGGAGAAAAAATGCAGCAAAACGAGGCCAGAGGCCGGCGAAAAAGAACACGCAAATTATGCCAATCCAAGCGCCCGGCGTGCGGTTTCCGTTGTTTGGCGTCGAATCAAGGATTCATCCACACCACGCAACTGGGCAATGAATCGGGCGTACTGCGGCAAATACTGCGGACTGCTGCGTTGACCTGCCGCCCAGACCGGTGGCATGTCCGGCGCATCGGTTTCCAGCAGCAAGGATTCCAGTGGTAAGGTTGCGACAAGGTGTTGGAGTTTTTTGGCGCGTGGCCAGGTCATGGCACCACCAAAACCCAGCTTGAAACCCAACTCTATATATTGGTATGCCTGTTGTTCACTGCCACCGAAGGCGTGTACGATGCCGCCCACCAGTGTCATGCGCCGCAACTGCGCCAGCACCTGATCATGCGCTTTGCGCACATGCAGGATCAGCGGCAAGTGATAGTGTTGGGCGAGTTTGAGTTGTTCGACAAAAAAATACTGCTGCCGCTGCCGGTCCAGTTGCGGCAGGAAAAAATCCAGACCGATTTCACCTACCGCCACCGCGCGGCCCGCCTGCAATAAATTCTCAAGCTCGGCCAAATGCGCATCGCGATGTTCGTCAATAAACATCGGATGCAACCCCAAGGCAGGAAACACATCAGGATGCGCGTCCGTCAACGCCAGCAGTCGCGGCCAGGTTGCCGCCGTCACACCGGGAACAAGCATGCCCTCGACACCCAGCCGACGACAGTCGGCCAGCACCGCCTCGCGGTCGGCATCAAATTCGGCAAAATCCAGATGACAGTGAGAATCAAACATAAAAAAGCGTGTTAACCCCTTTGAGTCAGGTTAACACGCTCACAGCGCAACACGGAACCGACGATTAACTGTGGTAACTGTCGTAAATCTCTCCCATCAGGAAGCGACCAAAGCGCGCCACCTGCAAGGCATCGTCCACCACACCACCGCCACCCGTGGCACGCACGGAGGTCAGCACTTTGCCAAAGGTTTTCAGCCCCTGCTGCAATTCACCTTTGGCCAGCGATTGCCTCGATTGACCATCGAGGCTGAACAATTCCATTTGCAAGCGCGAAATATCGCTCCACATATCAAACCCAGCGTCATCGTGCAAAATCCGCTGGGCAAACAACTGCAAACGATGCTCACCGTCTTCCAGTTGCAGTTCATACACCAACCGCCGTTGCGCGCCTGCGTCCGAGTCGCGCAACAACTGAAACACGCCATGTGCCACCAGCATCTCGCCACCCAGCGCCGCAGACGTTAACCGACCAGTGACCCGCGCCTGCGGAATGGCATCAGCGCAAAACTGATCCAGATCTTCGACATGCACCGTCAGGTTCAATTCAACCGCCGCCGCATCGCCGTCCAGACTCAGATTGCCCGCAAGCTGTTCCTGAAAACGCACGCCAGGGCGGAGCACCTTCATCGCTGTCACATTGCTGCGCAAATCCGCACCAAATTCATCACGTCGCTGCAAATACTGCTTGGCATCGGCATAACCCATTTCCACCAGCGTTGCATGATCCACCTTGCCCAGATACAAATCCGGGTCCAGCGGCAATGGATAAAACGGCTTGATCACATGAACCCGAATCGCGCGCTGCTGACCATACGGACTGTAGCCGTGCGCGATGCCCTGATTGATTTCATCAATCCATTGCATGTCACGATTGAGTGCGCCGTTGGCCGCCATTTCCAGCATTTGCACGTAGAGCCGCAACGCGCCGCCGCGATATTCGGGACTGTTGCCCAAACCCCAGATCAACCAGATTTCTTCTGCGCCCTGACGCACCGCCGCCGCAACGTTGGCGTCTTGCAGAAAACCGGTATCCAGCAAAATGTCGCCGTCACGGCGCAGCGGCGGAAACACCCCCGGCAAGGACATGCCCGCCAGCAACAACTGCTCATCCATTTCATGATTACTGAGCACACGCACCTGTTTTTCGCCAAAATCCAGCACGTTGTAGGTACAGGGAATGTCGTCGAACTGGCGAATGCGCTGGCAATCAATGCCCAGGTGCGGATACACCGATTCGACAAAACCATCGCCCGAACCAGAGGCTTCCAGCTCGGCAATGTCCAGATAATTTTCCAGAGGCAAAAACGCAATCGAATCGGCCATGTTCAGGCTGCGCCAACGCTGACACATTTGCAGCGGCGACAAACCGGACAACAGCATCGACAAATTCAAACTGCCGCCAGAAGTAGCATCCATGTGCTGAAAGCTAATGCCGGCCTCTTGCATCGCCAGCATCGCGCCCGCCTGATACGACAAGCGCATCCCGCCACCGGGCAACACCAACGACCGCTTGATGCCGTCAGCGCTGCTGGCGCTGGTTAAACTTCGGTTTCGGTCTGCGGCCATGAACGCTCCTTGTCACTGGTTTCAGAAGCCTGATCCCAACTGCGAATCGGTGCGGTAGGCGCTGGCGGCCAAATTTCATCGCGTCCCAGATTGATGACGCTTTCAAATCCTTCCGGCTGATAAATGATTTCCTCTTCATCATGCAAGAACCAGCATTCCATGTGATCATCCAGCGTGCCCACTGCGTTGGGAATAAACGCAGTCATCAATGGCTTGTCATCAATATCCAGATAGCGCAGCGGACCGGAACGCTCGTGTTCACCGACCACAAATCTCGCCTTGGCGTTTTTACCCATGCAGAAGTGAACATTACCTTTGAAGTAGATGTACGACTTCATCAACATGCCACGAAACGAACAATAGTTAGCCGCGCCAACATTCAGTGGCAACGCCCTGCCGGTGGGACGCTCGACTTCCAGATAAGTCACCAGCTTGTCATCCAGATCGTACTGGCTGGACAAAATATTTTCGCCCACATGAAAATCCAGCGGCGCACGGTGTTTGGGCATGCCCCAGATTCCCTTGCCGCCCTTAACCGACACGTCAGTGGACACCGGCAAATCCAGCACGTATTGACCTGTACCAAACGGCTTCATCAACAGTGCGGGCAGCATCGGCATCGCCGGCTTCGCGCCGTGCGTACAGGCAATGGCGATACTGTATTCGATGTATTTGCCGATGTTGGTTTGCAAATAATTAATCACCGTCACCAGCAACACGCCACGGCCATTCCACAACCGCAGCGGATGAATTTCATTGGGCAGCAATTGTTTGGCGCGATTGGCGTCAATGCTGAATCCCGCCATGATCACTGGCGAAGGCGCGCACGCCACTGGCAATTGAAATGGAATGCCGTCGACCAACGAATAATTTCCCGTCAGATTTCTTATGCGCTTGGGAATTCCCATCGCCTTTCTCCTTTGCGTTAATTGGATGCCAACGCCTGCAACATTTTTGGAAACACATCCCGAGAAGCATTCATGCCCATAAACACATCCAGATGGCCGTAGCCTGGAATCAGGGTCAGCGAATGCTTGTTCGATGAGTGCGTTAAAAAATAGTTGTAGGTGTTAATTTGACTCTGCGGCAAAAAACAAATGTTGTCTTCGCCGGCGAAAAAGTGAATAGCTGCATCGGTTTTTGGCGGCAGTGCCACAAAGTCCTGCGGCAAACCCGGCAAGGATTCGGCGGCCACCAGATGGCCTTTGTGCACACAACAGGTCATCTGCCGAAAAAAGCGGATGGGGACATTTTTGAACTCATCCTTCAGCCACTCGTGTACCCGCTCACCCAGATTTTCATGCGACCACATCACCGGAAAACCAACACCGTAGGCAAAGCTGGAACCACGACAGACAATGTTGTCGCACTCGTGGTGTGTCAGTTTGATGGTCGACACCAACAGGCGCGAAAACAAACCTTCCGGCTCAATGCCCCAATACGGATTCAGATACTTGGTGAACAAACCAACTAGCGGCGTCGCCAAGGTGATTTTCCACTTGGAAACCGCAGGAATCACCGGATGCAGTGACACCGCATTGCTGACCACCACCGACACCTGCGGTAACAAACCGGCCACCAGCGACATCATGAAACTGGTTGAGCCCTGACAGTGAATCAGCGCCTTGAGACTGCTTGCCCCGGTTTCCTGCAACACCTTGCGCACTGCTTGCGGATGATCGAACAGCGCCGCCTGATCCAGCGTCCACGGATTGCGCGGCACATCAATGCTGGCGCGCCAGTTTTCCAGCCACACGTCGTAGCCTTCAGCCACCAGCGCTTCAACAATGTTTTGCTGGGTGGGTGCGCGAAAAATATTCGCGCGCACCCCCGCACCATGCACCAGCAACACCGGACCTTTGGTCGCGGCGCGATCTGCCGAACGCACATGAATCAAGTTCAGAGCCATGCCGTCACCGGCGGTGAACGGCACAACTCTTTCGATGAGGTTCATGCTCAAGCACCAACCTCTTCAACGCGAGGCTGTGCTGCGGACTGCTTTCCCCCGCGTGGCACCTCAACAAAATCCGCAATGCGTTCCGCCAGTGCGGCAATCGTCCGTGACGGATTCAAACCTACTGGCTTGGGGAAAATCGCGCCGTCGACCACGTACAATCCAGGGTAACCAAACACTTCACCCTTGTGATCCACCACTCCATCGCCAGCATTGTTGCCCATGCAGCAACCGCCCAATGGATGCGGAGTCACCAGATTTTTCAGCACAGTCCAGGTGGCAGGTACCATGGGTTCACCGCCTGTCGCCGCAGACAGTTTCTTGTGCATATCAATCAGGGCTTGCACCGCGCCTTCTGAACGCGTCACGTCCCAATCCAGATCCAGTTTCTTTTTGAACGGCGGCAACCAGCTGCGCTTCAGGCTAAAGCGGCCATCTGGCGCGTCCACGCCCTGACCAAACCACGGCATCACGCACGACAGCGGATTGCGATCACGCACCATTTGTCCCAGCGCTGCCGCCAAAGTGCCGTAACGCACAATGTCATCACCCATATCCTGAATGGCATTGCCCAACACATCGGGGAAACCGCCATCTTCAACGAAGAAGCGCTCGTTTTTGAAACTGCCGTCCAGGAAATCAATCGCCGAAGAAATCGTTGGTCCACGGGTGGGTGCCATGTCGCGACCTTCATAGAACGCAGGCGTCAGGAAGTCTCCGTTGGAGCTCCAGCCATAACCCAGGCGATCGCTGATATTGGGCAGGCTGCCGTATTCATCGCGGCAACGCAGCAGCAGTTCGGTTGAACCCACCGAGCCGGCGGCAACGAATACTTTTTTCGCCCGCACATGGCCAGAGATCAGCTTTTCATTTTTCACATCGATGCGATCAAAATCGATCTCATAACCATTATCTTCTGGCGTAATGCGACGCACCCAGTGCAGCGGACGAATCTGCGCGCCGTTACGTTTGGCAACCGGCAGATAATTCAGGTCCAGAGTGTTCTTTGCCTGCACCGTACAGCCGATGTCACAGTTACCGCAGTGCACGCAGGTTCCCTGCTGCATGCCTTGCGCGTTGGTGTGGGTCACGCTGTGCGACTCGTTGAACGGATCGGGCAGATCGTAGTTCCAGTCCTTGTTGAACGTCACCGCCAGAGGCAACTTGCGGTAACGATGACCTTCACCGATTTTATCTGCCGCTTCCTTCATCAGTTTGCCACGCGCGGTCATCTGGTTGTCAGGAATCGGCTGTACGTTGAGCATTTCGCCGGTGCGCTGATAGTAGGGAGTCAAACCATCGTAGCTGATTTCCTTCGGCCAACCTTCTTCAAACGAGAACGGCTCGGCTTCGACAAAAATGTTAGCGTAAATCAGCGAACCGCCACCTACACCACAGCCCGCAGCAGTCGCCATGTCGTCGAAGAAGCGCAGATCAATCCAGCCGTTTTTCTTGGCAGGTTTGTCTTCATCCCACCACCAGGCGTCGCCAGGATTACGCGGGTAAGTTTCTGGCGTCCACTCGCGGCCACGTTCCAGCACGCACACGGACATACCTTTTTCGGCCAGACGTGCCGCCATAACCGCGCCACCGAAGCCGCTGCCGATAACAACTGCGTCAAACTCTTCAGCCTCATTGTTGTTGCCATCTTCGCGGGCACCGCTGAATTTGGAAACGGCATAGCTGTCCCACAGCTCGCCCATAAAGAACTGACCAAAGCGACTCAGCGCCTGGGTTTTCTGTGCGGTATTCTCGGCGTTCAGCACGCGCATGGTCGACAACAGTTTGGCCAGATCGGTCACGCCCAGGGTCAGCACGCCCGCGCCAACCACTTCACCGGTTTTGTCTTTGCCTTTGTGCAAGGTGGTGAACAGCGTAGTGGTGTCGCTCCACAAATCAAAGCCCACGTCATCGCGCACTTCTTTGTAGCCGGCCAGATAATAGTCTTGGCCATTGGCGCTAAAGCCCAACTCATAAATCATGCGAGTGGTGTCGACATCGTCGGTAGGCTTGAACAAATTAAACACGCCGGAGTGCGACGCCAGATTTTCGCCCAAAGGAGCAAAATCAATCGAGCCTTGCAGCTTGCCCAAATGCATCGGATTGGCGATGAACTCATCCAAGTTGCCGATAATAACTTCGGCATGCATCGCCAGCGTCTGGTCTGCACTGCTGCCTGCAGCCGCACCTGCGCGTGGATCAGTGGCACCTAGCGCAAAATGCCCCGACATTGTTTCTTTAAACGTCAAGCCCAACGTATTTTCCATCACTCGCCTCTCTAATAAATTTTCTGAATAGCAAACAAAAAAGGCTGCCCGCAGCGGGCAGCCTTTTTAATGTGGGACGTATTCGCAAATGATTGAAGCAGACTGGTCAGCGTAAAGCCGCACTAAATTCGTCTGATTCGTTTTTGTCATCGTCGATACATCCTTGTAGTTTCATGATGAGCATATCTTGTTTTATTTTTCTCAGTGTTCACGCGTCGCGCGGAACTCGATGTCCGGCCAACGCTCCCGAGTCAAATCAAGATTCACCCTGGTCGGTGCAATATAGGTGAGATCACCGCCGCCGTCTATAGCCAAATTAGCTTCATTTTTTTTGCGGAAATCTTCCAGCATGCGCTTGTCGTTGCAGAACACCCAACGCGCGGTCGCCACGTTCACCGGTTCAAACGAGCACTCCACTTTGTATTCTGACGCCAGACGATGTGCAACCACGTCAAACTGCAGCATGCCCACCGCGCCCAGAATCAAATCATTACTGGTGAGCGGTTTGAACAACTGCGTCGCGCCCTCTTCACTCAACTGCTCCAAACCTTTTTGCAGTTGTTTGCTTTTGAGCGGATCACGCAGACGCGCACGGCGAAAAATTTCTGGCGCGAAATGCGGAATGCCGGTGAATTTCAAATCTTCACCTTCGGTGAAGGTGTCACCGATCTGGATTGTACCATGGTTGTGCAAACCGATAATGTCACCTGGAAATGCTTCATCGACATGTGAACGATCTTGTGCCATAAACGTTGTCGCATTGGCGATCTGAACTGTTTTGCCCAAACGCACATGCTTAATTTTTTTGCCCTTCTCGTACTGACCTGAGCACACCCGCAAAAACGCAATGCGGTCACGATGTGCCGGGTCCATGTTCGCCTGAATCTTGAACACGAAACCGGAAAACTTTTCTTCGCTGGGATCAACGCGACGAACATCGGTCTGGCGCATTAGCGGTGCCGGCGCGTATTCCACCAGCGCGTCCAGCAGTTCGCGCACACCAAAATTGTTAATCGCCGAACCGAAGTACACCGGCGTCAACTTGCCCGCCAACATCGCCTCCTGATCGAACTCGTGACTGGCGCCGCGCACCAGCTCAATTTCGTCACGAAACTCCTGCGCCAGCATGCCAAACAATTCATCCAGCCGTGGGTTCTGCAATCCCTGTATCACTTCGCCTTGCTGAATCTTGCCGCCATGGGTCGCACTGAACAGATGAATGGTGTCGTTGTAGAGGTGGAACACGCCCTTAAACAACTTGCCCATACCAATCGGCCAGGTCATCGGCGCGCATTTGATCTTGAGTACGGTTTCGACTTCGTCGAGCAACTCGATCGGGCTGCGCGATTCGCGGTCAAACTTGTTGATGAAGGTGATGATCGGCGTATCGCGCAGGCGACACACGTCCATCAGTTTGATGGTGCGCTCCTCAACGCCCTTGGCACCGTCGATCACCATCAGGCACGAATCCACTGCCGTCAGCGTGCGGTAGGTGTCTTCGGAAAAGTCTTCGTGGCCCGGGGTGTCCAGCAGATTGATAATGCTGTCGCCGTAGGGGAACTGCATCACTGACGAGCTCACCGAAATACCGCGCTGTTTCTCCAGCTCCATCCAGTCAGAGGTGGCATGACGCGCAGCCTTACGCCCCTTGACCGTACCGGCCAACTGAATCGCGCCCCCGAACAGCAGCAGCTTTTCAGTGATGGTGGTCTTACCGGCGTCAGGATGCGAAATAATCGCAAACGTGCGCCGACGCTTGATCTGCTCAGCCAGGGGGCCAGTTGTCATTTTCTCAATTCCTTCAGTGTGCGCTTATCGACGCGCGCAATTTTACTACGACTCCCGACCTAAAATGGCAGTTTCGACCGCTCGCCGGGGGGTTAATTTCGTTGCTCGGCATTATACCCCGCCGATAATTTGACAAAACACCCCAAATACCGCGCCGCCAGCCCCAAAACGACCAGAACCAGCCCCCGACATCTTCGGCCATCGCCCGAGGGAGCCGATTGAACAAAATTTCAGCTAGTCAGAGCCGAGGGGGCCATATTGCAGCAAGCGCCCACTGGCTGTAGCGCCGCACGATTGAAAATGAGCTGAGACAGGTGGCAGTCGGCTAACATTCTTTCCAATAATTATTTTTTTCACCATCACGCCCCCTTCCCACCACCTTGTGTATAGCAAGCACATCTATTTAAATTACCAGCATTCCGTGCGTATCAAACGAGCAGGACAATGACATGTTCGGCATCGCATCGAGTAATAAGCATTCATTTGTTACCACATCAAGGAGGAATATATGAGTTCAGAAAAATCAATCTGGCCATACTTAGCAGGTATCATTGTTGCGATAGGGGGGCTCGTTGGGGTAATAAACCAGGTCATCAAAGACAACTCCAGCGATGATCAACCCAAAAACGCAGTAGCAGCGGTTTCATCCTCTCCGTCAGCTCCGCCAACGTCCTCATCATCAACCTCAAGCCTCCCAAAATCTCAAGCTCCAACTAAGCCTGAGCAAGCTGTCATTACTTTGAGTACATCTTCATTCAAAAAGAGTAGCGATGAATGGTCATTGGATGTTCGATCTCTGTATCTACCCAAGCTACGCAGCAAACAGGGTGAGGGACTTGATCTGTCCAAATACAATCTGGAATTTACCTTTCAAGGTGCGGGTGATAAGCAAGTTCAACTGTGGTTCCGTAATGCCGACTGGAAGAACGTTTACTCAGACGCACATACAACTATAGACAACTCCCCAATTACCTTTGACCCTAGCCGAGACCCTCGCGCTGTAAACCAATTCAATGATTTTTCCAACATTTTCCAAGTTGGAGTGAAGGTGTTCGATGAAATCGGTGATACTCAGCTAGTGGCAGCAAAACTTACTCCTCGCAAGACCTGATGACAGGAATAGAAGAAGGCACTGTCGATTTTGTAGGCGCAACAACCAGCGCGCATTCGGCCAGCTGCAATATTCGTGCGGCAATACGTTGCGCTTGCTGCCCCCCTACCTCCCTAATTTTGGACAACGAACATCCCCCGGAGAACACCCATGGATAGCAAAATAGTTATTCGTAAATATCTACGTTATTTGGTAGCAGTGATTACATTTTCTTCCGCTCACCTGACTCACGCATCTCTTTTACCTACACCACAAGGTGCTTCACAAAATACTAACTTCCCGGGTTGGGACATAAGAAACTTTAGTGCGGGCAATCCCGTACAGTGCGCAGATTCCTGTAAAGCAGATCGTCGCTGTCTCGCTTGGACATGGAGCCGCCCGCGCGCTCAAACCCCGAGTGGTATATGCTGGTTGAAAAGCGGGGCACCAACGGCAGCTTCGGATCGTTGCTGCATATCAGGAGTGAAGCCTCCCACTGGAAAAATGGAAGTCAGAGTAGATCGTCCTGGCGAAGATTATCGGAATTTTAAGCTAGAAAGCCCAAATCCTCGCCTGTGTGAAAATGCTTGCTATGAAGATCGCCAGTGCAAGTCATGGACTTATGTTAAACCGAATACAACACAGGGAGCCGACCCTCATTGCTGGCTTAAGAAACGAGTAGCACGTCCGGTTACCGATTCGTGTTGCATATCTGGGGCTAAGCCGGACGTGTAGTGATCTCATAACGCAGAACAGTTGGTACGAATAGCGCCAGCGTATTCGTACGAATGAAATGGATCTCCATGCCTCCGATTACGCTGCGCTAATCGGAGCTACTCGGCTAATCGGAGCTACTCGGCTGAGGGTACGAATAGCGCCAGCGTATTCGTACGAACGGATACCCCCATGCCTCCGATTGCGCTACGCCAATCGGAGCTACTCGGCTACGCCGATCAATAATAGCTAACACTGAAATTCTGATTGATTGTGTACAAACTATTGCCGTTTATCGCGGTTACACTCAAGACACCTTGGATATAGTTATCCCTTATATGTGAAATTGTCACCGTTCCGGCTGTAGCATCTGCCATACTATCGCCAAAAGCAGAAACAAATAGATCTGACTCGAAAGTTACCGTCGAGTTTTGCAATATCACATAATCCCCTGCCGCCACACCATCAATCCTCAGATGTGTGGCAATCGCTGTGTCTCCTACCGGAATTGAAAAATTGATCGCCATTCCATTGCTCGCTCCTGATCGATAGGCGCAAACATCACCTGTCTGAGTTACATTAAGCTCGGATATAGCAGCAGAACTTATCGAGACATTACCCATTTTAAATGATGGATCACTGTTAACCTTTATTGCAGTAAAGGGCGCGCCTCCCACAGTGAATGAGTCCACCGAGAGTTTCGTGTCCGACAGCACAGTGAGAGCCTGAGTTTTACCATCATAAAACTTGTCCTCCATTCGACTTAGAGAGCCCTTAGTCCTTCCAGAACAACCTGTCATCTCCATTGTGCTCCCGTGATCAACCAGTACGATGGGAAGCCGGTAGGTGAAATCCAAAAAAGAGGGCGTCGCCTCGAGATACCATAGCCCTGTTAGCGAATCATTTTTTTTGTCCGACTCCATACATGCAGAGACCATGACCGCAACACCCAACAGGACCACTCGCTGAAAATGAAACATTTTTGCAACCTCCGTTTAATGACAAACACAACGGGCAGCGATCCTCGCTACCCCAAAAAATTATTCCTCCCCCGCCCTCACCGTCGGCAAGTCCGCCGGCAGGGAATCCAGCACGGCGCGGGTTTCTTGTTCGGACACGGGCAGGTAATAAAATTCTTCGCCTTGTTGCTGCATCTTTTCCAGATTCAACACCGTGCCGGGGGCGAGTTCACGGCCATCGCCGGTTTTGCCTTTGACGGCGTAAATCACCCAGCGCGGGCCTTCCAGCGATAGCACCAGATACGATGCATCGGCGACCGCCAAAATGGAATGCGCCGCGAGCTGCGAGGTGCTGCCATAGCCCAGCACAATTCCACCGCCCAGGGCATAGCTGGTTGGAACCATCACCGCCTTGCTCAGTTCATACACGCCCACACCGGTGCTGCCCACCACCGTAGCCGTCGTGCCCACCACCAAGGTGCTGGCAGCCAGTACGTTGCCCATCACCTGGGTGCCAACGGCGGTGGTTTCGCCCGCCACAGCCACCGTCGCGCCGGTGGCTGCTGCGCCGGTGCCCACCACCACGCCAGTGGCGGTGCCGGTCACAGCAATCCCCGCCGCAGCCATCGGCACGCCGACGTATTTCACGGTTTTGCCCGCGCCAAAACCACTCACCGCCACCACCGCCGCCCCGCCCTGGCCCAGGGCCGCAACGCTGCCACCCACCGCGGTACCGCCAACCGCCGACGCTGCAGCGGCAGTTTCACCCACCGCCAATTGGGTCACGCTGAAAATCGACGCTGTAGCAGCAATTGCCGTGGGGGCCACCACGTCGTAAAACGCGCCGGCGGTGTTCCAGGTCACTTGCACGGCGATTTCGGCGGTGGGCACAGTGCTGCGCACCACCAGCATGGTGGGGAAGGTCACGGCATTTACCGTCACGTAGCCCACCGCACCCACGGCAGTGGCACCGACCGGCTTGATCATGCCATCCCAGAACAATCCCTGCAGCACCCAGCGGGTGGCCTTGAGCGTCGCCAGACTGATGCCGGTTTCGTCGACCTCGTCAAACGCTTCGCCGGCATGACGGAACGATTGCTGGACGCCTTCCACGTAGTGACCGGTACCGTCGACCACGATGTCGGTGTAAAACTGCGAACGCTTCGCCCGGTATTCCAACGATTTATCCAGGGCGCGCGCATAGCCGCTCAGGGTCACCGACTCGGCCACTGCACCCGCCCGGTCCCCCAGACGTTGCGGCAAGGCCGCATAGCCTTCAACGAATTCGTCCCAGGCATAACCCGCCGAGCTTTTTGCGCCGTGCAGGGTGATGCGATGAACGTCGCCCGCCATGCGCCAGGAACCGCCGACCAGTCGTCGCCCGACGCTGGCGCTGTCACGACTGATTTCCGCCGCGGCCGTCAGACTGGTATCCGCCAGGTTATCGCCGAATTCACTCAACACCCGCGCGCTGTCGCCCGCCAGTTCCCAGGAGCTGCCGATGATGTGCTTGGTTTTTGGATAGGCTTTGTAGATCAGCAGTCGACTGCCGGCACGACTGTGATCGGTGATGTACTGCGCCACCTCGTCGGTACCTTCGTGTATTCCCTTAGCCAGCTGATAACTTTTTTTGGTGCCATCGGCCACCAGATACACCGAGTCCTTGGCGTTGATCACCGCCGTCACAAACGACTGGCGCGCACGCCAGCCCATCAGCTCCGTGCCCAACTCCACCGCCGAAGGACCGGGAGGTATCAGTGCCACCTGAGTATTGGGCACATGAAACGCACCATTGCGGTACAAATCCGCATGGCCTTCGCTGACCAGTCGTTTGGTATTTTTCAACGGGTCATCCGCCGTCGGTTGCGTGGCGCAGCCGAGCAGTACAACTCCCAGAGCAACACTCAGTATCGAACGCTTCATGGGCGCAAATCCTCCGGCAGCCGTTGCAGTACCTGTTCAACCACTGCAGGATCATCGCTGATGACTTCCAGTGTCACCCCAGGCTGTTGCTGCAGACGTGTCATGTCCACCACGCTGCCCACCGGCAGTTCGGACAAGGGATGCGCGCCATCAAGTTCGCCACTGACCTTGGCCACCAGCAATCGCGGGCCGTCGTACACCAGAAAGAACGTCGCGTTGGCGGTTCCCAGCAGCGCCTGCACCGGCAAGGCGGTCAGCGCGTTGTAGCCCAGCGCCACGCCGCTGGATGCCTGGTTGAACACCACCGTGCCGCCGCCTTTGATCAGGTCATAACTGACCTGCCCGGCATACGCCGCCGTGTCCAGCGCCACGGTTCCCGCCGCCTGGGCGGTTGCGGCCACGGGGGCCATCGTCGTTACCGCCACCTGATTTACCAGTCCGGCGCTGGCCCCGGCAGCGTAGGTCACCGGCACCGTGGTCGCCGCCAACAGCGACACCCCGGCCAACAGGCCGCCTTCAACCGTGGGCGACACCAGTTTGACGCCCGCACTGGTGGTGTAATACAGCGTCATTCCCGCCGACTGCACCGTGCGACCACTGACGATCAGCACCCCGGCGGTTGGCAGGAAAATCAATTTGCCCCCCAGACTGGCCGTTGCAGTCGCGCCTTTCACCACCGCCTTGCTGCCGGGCTTGGCCACGCCGAAGTACAGCGCCTTGGCGTAACCACTGACGATGTTGCCCAGACCAGCCAGACTGTTGCCCGCCTCGCCCGATGCCTGATATTCGTCATCAAATGCCTTGGCTGCTTCGCTCATGGCGTCGGACCATTTGACCTCCACCGTCGGCGTTACGGCAGCGACCGTCCGGTCAGTCAGTTCGTAGACATTGCTGAAGTCGGCTTTGACGTTAGTGAAAAAATCGCCGGGGATGGCGCGCAGCGCCTGTCGGTCATCTTCGGTGCGCGCTACCAACGACAGATTGCCCAGCACAAAACTGTCCCAGGCACTGACGAAACCGCTTTGCGCCGCCTCCAGCTGCCATTTCGCCAGTTGATGCGTGCCCTGCAAAATATCGCCACTGAATTCGGTGCCGGTGGATAAAATCGTTCGTCCGCTGCGGCCTGCCGCTGTCACGTCGTCGACCAGATTGGTGCCCAGTTCACCACTGTGGCGCGCCAGATGAGCGCGCATTTGTTGCAGCGCCTGTCCGCTGGAACGCAGCGATTTTTCGCGGGCGTAGCGCAAGGTGTTTTCGGTGGAGCTGACAATGAACCAGCCTTCTTTGTAGAGGGCTTTCTGGCCGCGTAAATTGGCCATGGTGATGGGGATAACGGCAGACACGGTGTTGGGTGCCGCAGGCGGCTGGTCCGCCCATGTCGGGCTGCCGTGCCACAATAACAACACGAGCATGCTGGTGCGTAGTCTGATTGCCATGCGGAATTCCTCTACTGCCAATATGGCAATAAAGCAGAAAACCGCGCCGGGCTCAACTGCGCAGCAGCAACACGAAAACGAATAACGGGAAAATTATTGCGGTGGCAGCGGCAACGCCAGAATCAGCGCGTCTTCGCGACCATTTTTGGCAGGGTAATAATTTTTGCGCACACCGACTTCGTTAAAGCCCATGGAATCGTACAGCGCCAGCGCAACTTTGTTGGAAGGGCGCACTTCCAGAAACATCGAATCCGCCTCGCGAATCCGTGCAACCTCAACCGCACGCGCCACCAATGCCCGCCCCAGCCCTTTGCCCTGCTGATCGCGACGCACACAGACATTGAACAAATGCGCCTCACCGGCAGACACCGACAAAACGATGTAGCCCAGCACTTTGCCGTCCTGCTCTGCCACTTCGCAGTGATAGGCAACACGAATGCAGTCTTGAAAAATGCCCTCGGTCCACGGCGCCAAGTGCACATCGTTTTCTATTGCCATCACTTCCGGCACATCACCGGAAGTCATAAACCGAAAATGTAAATCGGAGGTCACGCGATCGAGTTCTCCTGCGCTACGGATTTAGCCAGACACAAGTCTTCCCATGCCCGGCGTTTCTCCAGCGGACTACGCAAAAGATAGGCCGGATGATAAGTCACTATCAGCGGAATGGATTGTTCACCAACACGGTGAACGCGTCCGCGCAATTTGCCCACCGGCGTATCGGTTTGCAGCAGATGCTGCGCGGAAATTCGGCCCACCGACAAAATTACTCGAGGCTTGAGCAATTGAATCTGCTGCTGCAAATAGCCCTGACAACGCAGCACTTCATCCGGTTGCGGATCACGATTATTGGGTGGACGACATTTGAGAATATTGGCGATGTAAACCTGTTCGCGCTGCAATCCCAGCGCAAACAACATTTCGTTGAGCAACTGGCCGGCAGCACCGACAAACGGCTCACCCTGCAGATCTTCGTCCCGCCCTGGGGCCTCGCCAATGATCATCCACTGGGCTTGCGTATCGCCCACGCCAAACACAGCCTGAGTGCGCGATTGCGACAATGCACACGCGGTGCAGCCGAGCACTTGTTCACGCAGCGATGACCATGAAACTAGCGGTGATGAAACAGGTAACGAATCCGCTGTTGCGATAGCGGTTTTTGCAGAAGCGAGGGGAGCAGCAGGCGGCTCGGGCAACATGCCCTCGCGCGCCTGCCACAGACTGATGCCCATGGCCTGCAAATAGGCCTTGCGCTGGTCATCAGCCGTCATACGACTTAGACATCACCCAGTTGCGGATGAGGTGCAGCCGGTTTGACGATTTTGTTTAACGCATTGATGTAGGCTTTGGCTGAAGCAATCACGATGTCCGTGTCTGCACCCTGGCCATTGACGATGCGTCCGGCTTTTTCCAGACGCACATTCACTTCGCCCTGGGCATCAGTGCCGCTGGTGATGGCGTTGACCGAATACAACTGCAATTCGGTTTCGCTTTTCACCATGGATTCGATCGCCTTGAACGAGGCATCGACCGGACCGCCACCGATGGCCTGGGCCTGACGCTCTTCGCCATTCATTGAAATGACAACGCTGGCGTTGGGCGTTTCACCGGTCTGCGAACAGACGCTCAGCGACACCAGTTTGATGTGCTCGTTCTCCGCCTCTATGCCGACGTCCGTCACCAGGGCTTGCAGGTCTTCGTCGAAAATATCGTGTTTCTTGTCTGCCAACACTTTGAAGGCTTTGAACGCTTGGTTCAATGCGTCTTCGGAATCAAACTCAATGCCCAGTTCCGTCATGCGGGTGCGGAACGCATTGCGGCCCGAGTGCTTGCCCAGCACCATGCGGTTGGCACTCCAGCCCACATCTTCGGCGCGCATGATTTCGTAGGTTTCGCGATTTTTCAGTACGCCGTCCTGGTGAATGCCGGACTCGTGCGCAAACGCATTGGCACCGACAATCGCCTTGTTGGGCTGCACCGCAAAACCGGTGATGGTGGAAACCAGCCGCGAAGTCGGCACGATGTGAGTGGTGTCAATGTGCGTTTCGCAGGCAAAAATATCGCTGCGGGTACGCACCGCCATGACCACTTCTTCCAGTGATGCATTGCCCGCACGCTCGCCCAAACCGTTGATGGTACATTCCACCTGGCGCGCGCCGTTCTGCACCGCAGCCAGCGAGTTTGCCACCGCCAGGCCTAGGTCGTTGTGACAATGCACCGAGAAAACCGCCTTGTCGGCATTGGGGATGCGCTCGATCAACTGGCGAATGGTTTCGCCAAACTGATGCGGCATGGCATAGCCCACCGTGTCGGGCACGTTCAGCGTGGTCGCGCCGGCCTTGATCACCGCCTCGAAAATGCGGCAGAGGAAATCCAGTTCGGAACGACCGGCGTCTTCGGCAGAAAATTCGACGTTGTCGGTGTATTGGCGGGCGCGCTTCACCGCCTTGACCGCCTGCTCCACCACCTGATCCGGCGACATGCGCAGTTTCATCTGCATGTGAATCGGCGAGGTAGCGATAAAGGTGTGAATCCGCGCACTGTTGGCCCCCTTGAGGGCGTCTCCGGCGCGATCTATGTCGGCGTCCAGCGCACGGGCCAAGCCGCATACGGTGGAATCTTTCACCGCCTCGGCCACGGCCTTCACTGCCTCAAAGTCACCGGGACTGGCAATCGGGAAACCGGCTTCGATCACGTCGACGCGCATGCGCTCCAACGCCTTGGCGATACGTACTTTCTCTTCACGCGTCATCGACGCGCCAGGGCTTTGCTCACCATCACGCAAGGTGGTGTCAAAGATAATCAATCTGTCTGTCATGGCTACACCAAATATTTCAAAAATGGGTTGTACTGATCTGCGTTCAAACTGCCCGGTAATCCCCCGGGGCGGGAGTTCATTAGCTGCCCGCTAGGGCAGTCGCAGACCGAGTAGCGCTAGAGATAGGGGACGAGCGACAACGGCAGTCGCAAGAACTGAAAAATGAGCCGACGATGGAGTCACTGTCTTAGTCATCACTGCCGTTAAACGTGAAAAAGTCGTCTCATCTTAGCCAGTTTAGTCGCCCTTGCCAAGGCCCGGGCCATCAGTTTCATGCGTGGAGCGGCGTTCCGCACGGCGCTTGCGCAAGCCCGCGATGGTCACAATTGGACCAGAGGCCGCGTAAATCAGGAAGATAGAGAACAGCACGGTAGCTGGCTCGATCGAGATAAACACAAACACCAGAATCGCCGCCAGCAGCACCACAAACGGCACCTTGCCTTTAATATCCAGCTCTTTGAAGCTGTAGAAACGGAAATTGCTCACCATCAACAGGCCCGCCGCCGCAGTCAAAAACGCCAGCGGCGCACGGTAGTCGGTGCCCAACACATCATATTGGGTTCCCAATCCCACCGCGCCAGCCACCAGGGCAGCCGCCGCCGGACTGGGCAAGCCCTGGAAAAAGCGCTTGTCCTGAACCTTGACCTGGGTATTGAAGCGCGCCAGACGCAACGCGGCACCCGCCGTGTAGATGAAGGCCACCAGCCAGCCCAGCTTGCCCATGGTCTGCAATGCCCACAACCACATCACCAAACCGGGCGCCACACCAAACGACACCATGTCGGCCAGGCTGTCGTATTGCACGCCAAACTCGGTGCTGGTGTTGGTCATGCGAGCCACGCGACCATCCAGACCGTCCATCACCATGGCGACGAAAATTGCCAGAGCGGCATTTTCGTACATACCATTGGTCGCCGAAATGACGGCGTAAAAACCGGAAAACAGACACGCGGTCGTGAATAAATTCGGTAGCAAATAAATGCCGCGACGGGGCTTTTTAACGATGGGTTCGGACATATGACTCAAAGACTTCCTTCTTCAGTAATACTACTCACCGCGCTTTGATGCACCAGGGTGGCGAGTTCTGTTTCCCCGGCAAGCACCTTGTCGCCTTGTTTGATTTTGACGCGACTGTCGGCGGGAATCCACACCAACACTCTCCCACCCAGCGGCAAATAGCCACAACGTTGCCCTTGACCTAAACGATCGCCGGGATAGGCATAACAGCGTGGCCGCATCCAGGAACCTGCCGCCACACCCCACACAATTCGATCTTTCTCATCCGTTTGCACGCATTGTGCGTACTTTACATCCGTAGACGCGCTTGCGCCATGCCATTGTTGCTGTAGTCGGCCTTCAATGGGGCTGCGCAGCGAATACACATCAGTCAGCGGATTCATCTGCAACTCTATCAGCGTGGTCGAAGTCGACAAAAATGGATCGACCGTCGAGGCCACCCGACGCACCACGCCATCCACTGGACTGACCACCGCCAACGGCAGCGCTGGCACATTGCGTGCCGGATCGCGAAGCAAAAACAGCAACAGCAACAACAGCAACGACAATGCGATCGCCCACACGTACTGCTCGGCATAGATCAACCCTGCGGCCAACAACACCACAACAAATAAAACCGGCCAACCTTCGCGGGCAATCAATGGGAATTTTTTGAGCAGCATGATGAGCTCACAAAAAAAATGAGGCTCTGACGAGCCTCATTTGAACAACACAATGGCGATTAGTTCTTGGTCTTGTCAACGATCTTGTTGGCTTGAATCCAAGGCATCATCGCACGCAGCTTGGCACCCACTTGTTCGATTGGGTGTTCAGCATTGATGCGGCGCATCGCAGTCATTTCTGGGTAGCCAGACTGACCTTCCAGAATGAATTGTTTGGCGTATTTGCCTTCCTGAATATTCTTCAGTGCTTGACGCATGGCTGCACGCGATTCTTCGTTGATAACGCGTGGACCAGTCACGTACTCACCGTACTCCGCATTGTTGGAGATGGAGTAGTTCATGTTGGCGATGCCGCCTTCGTACATCAGGTCGACGATCAGCTTCAGTTCGTGCAGACACTCGAAGTAGGCCATTTCAGCTGGGTAGCCAGCTTCAACCAGGGTTTCAAAACCAGCTTTAACCAGTTCAACGGCACCACCACACAATACCGCCTGCTCACCGAACAAATCGGTTTCGCACTCGTCGCGGAATGTGGTTTCGATGATACCAGTACGACCGCCGCCGATAGCCGATGCGTAAGACAGCGCAGTCGCCTTGGCAGAACCAGAAGCGTCTTGCTGAATCGCGATCAGGTCAGGAATGCCGCCGCCTTTAACGAATTCAGAACGCACAGTGTGGCCAGGTGCTTTTGGCGCAACCATGATTACGTCCAGATCGGCGCGTGGAACGATTTGGTTGTAGATGATCGCGAAGCCGTGAGCAAACGCCAGAGTCGCGCCTTTTTTCAGGTTCGGCTCAACTTGCTGTTTGTACAGCTGAGACTGGAATTCGTCAGGTGTCAGAATCATTACAACGTCAGCAGCAGCAACGGCCGCTTCAACAGGAGCAACTTTCAAACCGGCCTTTTCTGCTTTTACAGCAGAGGCTGAACCCGGACGCAAACCAACAGTCACGTCAACGCCGGAATCTTTCAGATTGTTGGCGTGGGCATGGCCTTGTGAACCGTAACCGATGATCGCGACCTTTTTGCGTTTGATGATGGAAAGGTCTGCGTCCTTATCGTAATAAACTTGCATTTTCTCTTACCTCAAGTCTCGTTTTGAATTTGAAAAATTAAACTGTCAAACTGCGATCGCCGCGGGCAATACCGGACACACCGGTGCGCACCACTTCCAGAATCAGCTCGCTGCCGAGCGCAGCAAGAAATGCATCAAGCTTTTCGCTGGTGCCCGTCAGTTCGACGATGTAGCTGCCCGGAGTCACGTCAATCACGCGACCACGGAAAATATCGGAAATACGCTTCACTTCTTCGCGCAAATCGGCGCTGGTGGTTTTTACTTTCACCATCATCAATTCACGCTCAATGTGCTGACCATCGGTCAACTCAATCAGCTTGATCACATCAATCAGCTTGTTCAGCTGCTTGGTGATCTGCTCAATGATTTCTTTCGAACCCGTCGTCACAATTGTCATGCGCGACAGTGAATTATCTTCGGTGGGCGCAACAGTCAGTGATTCGATGTTATAGCCACGCGCAGAAAACAATCCTGCCACACGTGACAGCGCACCTGATTCGTTTTCCATCAGGATAGAAATAATCGCTCTCATTACGCCAACTCCGTTTCCGTCACACGCATACGCATTTCGTGATGCGCCTTACCTGCTTCAACCATCGGATACACGTTCTCGGAGCGATCGGTAATGAAGTCCATAAACACCAGACGATCTTTCATGGCAAACGCTTCTTTGAGCGCGCCTTCAACATCGCCGGGCTTTTCAATGCACATGCCCACATGACCATAGGCTTCGGCCAGCTTCATGAAGTCCGGCAGCGCATCCATGTAAGACATGGAGTAACGGCCTTCGTAGCTGAATTCCTGCCACTGACGCACCATACCCAGGTAGCGATTGTTCAAGTTGATCACCTTGATGGGCAGGTGATATTGCAGACAGGTCGACAGTTCCTGAATACACATCTGGATACTGCCTTCGCCCGTCACACAGGCCACGTCCGCATCGCGATGCGCCAACTTCACACCCATGGCGGCGGGCAAACCAAAGCCCATCGTTCCCAAACCACCGGAATTAATCCAGCGCCGTGGTTTGTCGAATTTGTAATATTGCGCAGCAAACATCTGGTGCTGGCCGACATCGGAAGTCACAAACGCTTCACCGCGCGTCACTTCCCACAGTTTTTCGATAACGTACTGCGGCTTGATCAGCTCACTACCACGATCGTATTCCAGGCACTGACGACCACGCCATTCGTTGATCTGCTTCCACCATTTGGTCAGCGCGATCTGATCCGGCTTGCCGGCGCCGTCCTTGAGCAGCTTGATCATGTCCACCAATACGGCTTTGACATCACCAACGATGGGCACATCCACTTTCACGTTTTTGGAAATGGACGCTGGGTCAATATCGATATGAACCACTTTGGCCAGCGGACAGAATTCTGCCAACTTCATGGTCACGCGGTCATCAAAACGCGCGCCAATGGCGATCAGCACGTCACATTCGTGCATGGCCATGTTGGCTTCGTAAGTGCCGTGCATGCCCAACATGCCGACGAACTGCTCGTCTGTGGCCGGGTAGGCACCCAGCCCCATCAGGGTATTGGTAATCGGATAATTCAGAATGCGAGTGAATTCAGTCAACTCCGCCGCTGCATCGGACAGCACCACGCCACCGCCACTGTAGATCATGGGGCGCTTGGCGCTCAGGACCATCTCGACCGCGCGCTTGGTTTGTCCGGCATGACCTTTCATGGTCGGATTGTACGAGCGCATGGTTACAGACTTGGGATGCTCGTAAGGAATCTTGATGCGCGGATCGGTCACGTCTTTGGGCACGTCAACCACCACCGGACCGGGGCGACCGGTCGTGGCAATGTAAAAGGCTTTTTTCAGGGTGATCGCCAGATCTTCAACGCGCTTGACCAGGAAATTGTGCTTTACGCAGGGACGGGTAACACCTACTGCGTCCACTTCCTGGAAGGCATCGCTACCGATGACCGGAGTCGGAACCTGGCCGGTAATGACCACCATAGGAATGGAGTCCATGTACGCGGTCGCAATACCGGTGACCGCATTGGTCGCACCGGGGCCAGAGGTCACCAGCACCACACCGGGCTTGCCGGTAGCACGGGCATAACCGTCAGCAGCATGAGTTGCTGCCTGTTCGTGCCGTACCAGAATATGTTCTACATCGGTCTGGCCATACAACGCATCATAGATGTGCAACACGGAGCCGCCAGGGTAACCAAAAACGAACTCGACCCCTTCGTCTTTTAGGAACTGAACCAGTATCTCAGCCCCACTTAATTCCACGCTTTTACCCACAATTCAAAGCCTTTTTTCAACAATGTCGGGAAAACCGGGGATGATACCGTATTTCTTTGCCCCAAGCACGCCCATTTGTCATTGCCCGACAACAGCCCTGCAGTCGCCATGGAAAATAATTCATCAATAAGTTCAAAAACCTGGAATGCGTCCGGGTTAAGTTTGTTGTAAACTATGGGGCGGGTCTATTACCGCGCAGATTGGCGAGCAACATCATCAAGCCAACAGCGGTCAACAATGACCTTTCATCGCTACGCAGTACAATTCGAGCCTTGTTTTAGAGTTAGGGAGCCCTCCGGCAGAACATCATGTCCAAACCCACCGTCAAATCCATCATCATCGAAGGCGTCACCCAGGACGGTCGCAAATTCCGCCCCAGCGACTGGGCTGAGCGCATGAGTGGCATGTTGTCCACCTTCGGCCGCGATCACCGCATCCACTATTCACCCAGACTGCGCCCCATCAGCGTCAAGGGCGTTAAATGCATTGCCATCACCCCGGATCTGGCACAAACCAACCCGGATGTTTTCGCGCTAGTGATGGATTTTGCCAAGCGCAACAACCTGAACATTGTTGAGCAACTGGAAGAAGAAACCAACAACGCCTAGTCGGCGTTGAACTTGCCACCCCATTGCGCGGCAAACACGTTGTCCGCCAGCGGCACCCGGCGGCGCGGCGAAGCCTCTGCCAGCTGGTGCTTGGTGTATAAATGTCCGGCATCGGCGGCTGGATAGCCAAATGCCACGAACGCCAACAGCTCAAACTCTTGGGGTACCTGAAACCGCTCGCGGGTCAGCTCGACATCAAACCCGCCAATCTGCCGACTCATCAAGCCCATCGCCGTTGCCTGCAACACCATGTTTTCCACCGCCGCGCCAGTATCGTAAGCCGCCCAGCGATTGGCCTGCCCCTGGATCTCGGCATTCAGGGTAAAATTGGTCGCGCACGCTACCAGCACCAACACCGGCGCCCGTTCAGCCCAGGGACGATTCCAGATCGATAGACACTGCTGAGCCATTTCCCAACTGACCTGGTCGCTATGGCGGTCAAACACCACAAACCGCCAGGGCTCCTCGTCAAAACAGGTGGGCGCCCAGCGGGCAGCTTCCATCAGCGCCAGTTGAATATCCAGCGCAACCGGCATTTGCAAATCAAACGAGCGCGAACTCCAGCGCTGCGCGATCAATTCGTGTACAGGCACCAATGTTTGGGCATGCTTATGCTTCATAAACCGTTGATTTCTTCGTCTATCATATCCAAGGGGCGCTACTTTACCACTTCTTGGAGTCTAGCCCAATCCGCCCCACAGCCTGGCACCAAACGCGAAATGTAACTCAATTTTGCTATTTCCTGCTAAAACAACCACACCCACCTGCCGACCACTACAGGAGCATTAATAACAACTAACCCTGGGAAGTCACTTCATGAATGACAACTGCACCGTGATGGTCGTTGACCACACTTCCTCCAGCAGAAAATCCATCATCAAAACCATTCGCCAAGAACTTCCCAACGCCCAACTCATTGAATCCTCATCCAGCCAGCACGCTCTCAGCCTGCTGCGCGAAACCAGCAAAGTAAACGCGATTTTGTCCGAACTGGATCTCAACGACGGCGCCGGTGTCGAATTCATCCTGGCCGCGAAACAAATCGCCAGCGCCAAAGATGCTTCATTTATGGTCATGACGTCGCGCCGGGATCGCGACGCACTGATGCGCGCGGCAGCCGCAGGGGTTTCCGATTATCTGCTCAAACCATTCAACGGCAACACCCTCACCATTAAATTGCGCAAGCTGGTACATTTGCAACTACGCTCCAGTGAGCGGGTTTCGCTGTTTGAAACCACTTCAACCACTTTAAAATTCGATACCCACCCATACCACGCCACCATCATCGACATCTCGCTGGGCGGATGCCTGCTGCGCAGTCAGGTATTCAGTCAGGGTGGCTGCATTTATGACATCGCCGACATCACCGTCAACGACGACAACCTCGGCCCAATCCCCTTGCAAGGCGTGCTGGTACGTGCCGAGCGCGACCCCGAAGCCAATGACAAACGCACCATGCTGGCGGCGTTTCAATTTTGCACCCAGGATCCTGCTGCGCTGGAGCAACTGTCGCGCTTCATCGCCACCACCAAATCAGTTTCCCTCAAATAACTGGCGTAATTGCGGATTACAGCTTGCTACACAACTGTCAGATTTAGCAGATGAAACCGCACAAATAATGTGCTAGTAGTAAAGCAAAAACATTACTCGGAATAAGGAAGGGGTTTATGCCGGTAATTCACATCCGCACCAACACGCACCACAATCACCAGGAAATCCAGTCGATTTGCCAGCAGGCAAGCCGACTGGCGTCGGAAATATTAGGAAAACCTGAGCACTACGTCATGGCACTGGTTGAGTGCAACCAGACTCTCAGTCTCGCTGGTGACGATAACCCTGCCGCCTATCTGGAAATCAAATGCCTGGGACTGGACGAAAACCGCACTGACGATTTCTCCCGCCGCATTTGCCTGTTTATGTATCAGTCCATGGGCATACTCCCCGAGCGCTGCTACATTGAGTTCAGCAGCCCACACCGTCACATGTGGGGCTGGAATAACAATACCTTTGCGGTCAAGAAAAGCGCCTGACAGCAGCGCAACGCCTTTGCGGTCACGCGCATCGCCCGTGGCCGTCAAAGCGACAGTTTCCGCAACGTCGTCAGCGGCGGTTGGCGTACCACTTGATAACTGCCCAGCACACCCGCCAATCCCACCGCCAGCGCACCGCCGCCCACACCTAGCAGCCAGACCAGCGCATTGAAATGGTAGTCAATTTTCAGCACCCAGGTGGCCAACCCCCAGGCCAACGCACTCGCCAGCGCTGCCGCCAGTGTCCCGGCCAGCACACCTAGCAGCACAAACTCCATCAACAACGCCTGCAGCACCTGTTTTTTCTGCCCCCCCAGGGTCCGAACAATGGCACTCTCCTGCAGGCGCTCGTCATGAGTCGACTGTATGCCGGCATACAGCACCATCAATCCCGCCAACAAGGTAAAACCAAATACGTATTCCACCGCATTGGATACCCGCGTAATGACGTTGCGCACATGGGTCATGATCGCCGCCACGTCAATCACCGACACATTTGAGAAAGCCTGAAGCATTTGATTGAGGAGGGTATAATCCTCGCTCCCCAGATACAGCGCCGTCATATACGTTGCTGGCAGTCCATCCATGCTACCCGGAGATCCCAGCACGAAGAAGTTCGGCTCAAACGAATCCCAACTCACCTCACGCAGACTGCTAACCCGCGCCGAAAAGCGTTGCCCCGCCACTTCAAAATGCAGTTCGTCGCCCAGCTGGATTCCCAGAGCTTTGGCAACACCACTTTCCACTGAAAACTCATGCCCCTGCCCCGACCACCAATGGCCCGCAAGCAGCTTGTTTGCCTTGGGCAGCGTATCGGTCCACGACAAATTGAACTCCCGCGTCGCCAACTGCCGGGCACGATCATCGGCGTAGCTTTGTGCCACCACCGGCTTATCGCCAATGGCCACCAGACGTCCACGCACCATCGGCCACAACAGCGGTGCATCACGGCCATTTTCGGCAAAGAAAATCCGCATCGCCGGTACTTGTTCCGGCTGAAGATTGATGATGAAACGATTGGGCGCGCCATCCGGAATACTGTTCTGCCACTGCGCCAACAAATCACCGCGAATCACCGCCAGCAGCAACAGCGCCATCAAACCCAAACCGAAGGCCACCACTTGCACCACGCTGGCCTGACGCCGCCGCACAATATTCACCAGACCAAAGCGCCAAGCACCGCCGGTGCGTGCGCGCAGTGGACCCAGTAGCGCCACCAGCAACTGCGCCACCAACCACAACACCAGCAGCGCCACCAGCGTCCCGGCCACCAGCAGCAAGCCCATCCGCAGTTCACCAGCCTGGTAGACCATCAACCCCGCCAGCACCAGCAAACCCAACGAATAACTGATCCAGCCTGGCGCCCCCAGTTGGCCCAAATCGCGGCGCAATACCCGCAGCGCCGGCACCGACTGCAACTGCAACAGTGGCGGCAAGGCAAACCCCAGCAAGGTCATCACGCCGGTCACCATCGCCACCCACAACAAGGTCCATGACGCCGCTGGCAAGGCAATGTCCAGTAAGCCGCCCAACAAATCCACCAGCAGCAAATGGGCAACAAATCCCAGCGCACACCCCAAAAGGCTGGCAATCAGGCCGAGCAGCACCAGTTGCCACAAATAGATTTTCAGCACATATCCCTGAACCGCACCCAAACAGCGCAATATCGCGCAATGATCCAGATGCCGCTGGGCAAAGCGTCGCGCCGCCAACGCAATCGCCACACCTGCCAGCAATACCGAGGTCAGCGCCGCTAGGCCCAAAAACTGGCGGGAACGATCCAGCGCCTGACGCATTTCCGGACGGGCATCCTCCACACCCTGCGCCGCCACACCCACGTCATTGCGCTGCGCAACCCAGGCGCGGAACTCGGCAACCGCAGAGCGTTCACCCGCCACTTGCAGATAATGCTTCACCCGGCTCGCCGGCTGAACCAGCTCCGTGGCCGCCAAATCGCTCATGTTGAACAATATCCGCGGTGCCAGGGTAAACATCCCGCCCACGCCGGGCTCGGTGGTCAACACCGCACCCACAGTAAATTCGCGCATCCCCAACGCCACCCGGTCGCCCACCTGCAACCCCAGCGCGCTCATGATCTGACCTTCCATCCAGATCTCGCCGGCATGAGGCACACGATCGAGCTCATAATCCGGTGCAAACAATTTGTCCGCCACCCGCACATGGCCACGCAACGGAAAGTGATCGTCAATCGCCTTGATCATGCCCAGATGACTGGCCTGATCCGTCATCACCATGCTGGGAAAACTGATCGACGCCGAGGTCTGCAAATTCAGCTTGGCCGCCTGCTGCACGTACGCCGGCGCAAATTCATTACCGGCACTGAGCAACAAATCTGCGCCCAGCAAATCGTTCGCCTGCTGCGACAATGCCCGTTCGACGCGATCGGTAAAAAAGCTTACCGAGGTCACCGCCGCCACCGCTATCAACAGCGCCAAAGCCAACACCCGTAGCTCGCCAGACCGCCACTCGCGGCGCAACAAGCGCCATGCCATGCGCAAAGGAGATGTCATTATGCTTCCTCGTGCAAACTGCCGTCGGCCAAACGCGCGCGCCGCTGACAGCGCTGCGCCAAGTCCAGATCGTGCGTCACCAGCACCAGAGTGGTGTGCTGTTCGCGATTGAGTTCAAACAGCAAATCGATAACGCGCTCGCCGGTGTGACCATCCAGATTGCCGGTCGGCTCATCGGCCAGCAGAATCGCCGGCCGTCCGGCAAACGCTCGCGCAATCGCCACGCGCTGCTGTTCACCACCGGACAATTGTCGTGGGTAATGCAGCGCTCGCGGCTGCAAGCCGACACGCTGCAATGTCGCCATCGCCGCCTCGCGGGCATCCCGATGCCCCGACAATTCCAGCGGCAACATGACATTTTCCAGCGCGGTCAGACTGGGCAAGAGCTGAAACGACTGGAACACAAAGCCCATCAACTCGCCGCGCAAGCGTGCGCGTCCATCTTCATTAAGCTGAAAAAAGTCGTGCGATTTTAGCCAGACTTTGCCACTGCTGGGCACGTCCAGACCGGCCAAAATACCCAGCAAGGTGGATTTTCCCGCCCCCGAGGCCCCCAGTACGGCCAGCGTTTGCCCGGCCATAATGGTAAGATTCACGTCACGAAGAATATCCAGCCGACCTTCCGGGCTTTCCACCCACTTGGTCAGTTGCTCTACTTTCAGGATGAGGTTATCAGGTGAGTCAGTCATGGTAAGACGGTTACTTCTCGTTGTCAGTTTGTGGATGTTCAGTCAAGCGGGCTGGAGCGCATCCCCGCCGGTAATCGTGGTACTGGGCGACAGCCTCAGCGCCGGCTTTGGCCTGCAACGCGGTGAAGGCTGGGTGGACCTGCTGCAGCAAAGGCTCAAACAGCAAGACTACCCGCACCGCGTGATCAATGCCAGCATCAGTGGCGACACCACCGGCTCGGCCCTGGCGCGCCTGGAACAAGCCTTGAGCCATCGCCCTGCCATTCTTATTGTCGAACTGGGCGGCAACGATGGCCTGCGCGGGCTGCCGCTCAATGCCATGGAAACCAATTTGCGTCGCATCATAGAACAAGGACAGCGCATCGGCGCCAAGGTTCTACTGCTGGGCATGCAAATTCCGCCCAATTACGGCCCGCAATACACCCAGGGCTTTGCCCTGACCTATACCAAACTGGCAAAGCAAACCCGAACCTCGCTGGTTCCCTTTTTTCTCGCCGGACTGGAAACCAGACGCGAGCTGTTTCTGGCCGACATGATCCACCCCAACGCACAGGGCCAGCCGCAAATGCTAAATAATGTCTGGCCTGCGTTACTGCCGATGCTGCCACCTCAAAGCTGATCCAACCATCTGTTTTTACAGCCTAATGACTAACGTCACTTGAATTCTGCGGGGCCTGCACGTGCTTTCAGTTCCCACGCCCACAACCAGGGCCCCGCATTTCATGATTTTCTGAGTGCTTGAAAAACGATCAATCAAGGTCTAAAAATGAAAGAGTGCGTTGGGAATCTTGCCTCTGCAAAACCTGTGGAGCGGTCTCCGACTCACTTTTTTAGTTGTTGGAGGACAATCTATGGACAATCGTTGGAGTGAGCGCGCAGCCATCAAATTTGGTGTCGCACTGCAATACGGTCCACTGGGTCTCATCATGGGCAAAACCCGCGATATTTCCGCCGACGGTATGTTTGTGCAAACCGGCCGGGTGTTGGTATATCGTAACGACATAGTTTCTGTCTCCTTTGCCTATCCCTTGGGAGAAAACCGCCGCATTATTAATGCACGGGCCACGGTGCGTCACACCAAAGAGGATGGAATCGGCTTACTGTTTGAAAACTTCAAATTCGATGCTTTGGCTTTCACAGAAAGTCATTTGTTAATTCCCGCATATCATTAACCCAACCAAACGACTGCAGTCGACAGCACAATGCTGCCGGCTGTCGTCGTTTTCTTACAGTTGCAATATTCCGTCAAAAAAACAACAATGTGCATACATGCCACTCCGCGCAAAGGCCAAGAATGAAAACGATAGTCGCGCCACTGTTTTTGCTGTTATCCAGCGCCAGCTTCGCCCAAACCACCCTGTACGTTTCCGACAATTTGGACATCGCACTGCGTGCCGGCCCCACCGCTGACAGCAGCGTGGTTAAAAATATAAGCATAGGCACCCGTCTGGAAACCGTGGATGACAGCGCCAATAACGGCATGATTCATGTGCGCACCGAAAGCGGCGAGGAAGGCTGGGTTGTTCGTCGCTACCTGTCCGAGCAAGCCGTCGCCGGCAAAGATCAACTCAGCGGTCGCCTCAAGCGCATGGAAAAATTGCTGGAAGAAGAAAAACTAAAATCGCAGACACTCAATGATCAGCTCGTGGCACTGCAGCAACAGCATGAGCAAGTGCAATTCACGCCAACCCAAGCCACTACCGACGTCATTGTTGACCCCAATGACGAAACCACCAAACTCAAAGCGCAGACACTGGCATTGCAGCGGGAAATGAACGGTCTGAAACAGGAGAACATCAAGTTGTCCGATCAATCCAGTCAACGCTGGTTCTTGCTGGGTGCCGGACTGTGTTTGGGTGGGGTACTGCTGGGCATGTTCGGTCCACGCCTGAGCCAGCGCAAGAAAAACTGGGGCGGACTGTAATCACAATCCACCGGCTTAAAACCTAGAGCGTTTGTCGCCCTGCAAATGCTCGCGACAAGGTGTTGCCGTCGACGAATTCCAGCTCACCGCCCATGGGTACGCCATGGGCAATGCGGGTGACAGCGATGCCGCGACGCATCACCATTTCCTTGATGAAATGCGCGGTGGTTTCCCCCTCCAGCGTGGCAGAGGTCGCCAGAATCACTTCGCGGATATCGCCACTGTCCAGGTGTTTTTCCAACTGATCCAGTCCCAGCTCATTCGGGCCTATTCCATCAATGGGTGACAGGCGCCCCATGAGGACAAAATAGCGCCCGCGAAATCCGGTGGACTGCTCAATGGCCGACAAATCCGCCGGCGATTCGACCACGCAAAGCAGGGACGCATCGCGGCTGCTGTTGCGGCAAATCGAGCACAGCTCGTGCTCGGTAAACGTCCGGCACGATGCACAGCGGCCGATGTGCTCCATCGCCTCGGCCAGTGCGTGCGACAACGCCAGCGCACCTTCGCGGTCCCGTTCCAGCAGATGATAAGCCATGCGCTGCGCGCTCTTGGGACCAACCCCAGGCAAACAGCGCAGACTTTCCATCAGGCGGGACAGCAACGAGCCATCGGCAGTGTGATACGACATGGTCAAAAAGACTTAGAAAGGCATCTTCATGCCAGGAGGCAATTCCATCCCACCGGTAACTGCCGCCATTTTCTGCTTGGTGGCTTCTTCCAGGGTGCGCACTGCGTCATTCACCGCCGCCGCCAGCAGGTCTTCCAGCATTTCCTTGTCTTCTTTCATCAGGCTGTCATCGATAGAAACGCGACGCAGATCATGACGACCGGTCATCACCACCGTCACCATGCCGCCACCCGCCTTGCCGGTGACTTCCAGCGCCGCCAGTTCTTCCTGTGCCTTTTGCATGTTGGCCTGCATCTGCTGGGCCTGCTTCATCAGGTTACCAATTCCACCTTTGAACACGGTTCTCTCCTCAATAATCAGTGACTAGTGTTTGTCTTCGGGCAACTGGATCGACGTCCGGTCCAGTTGCGCACCAAAAGCCTGTTTCATCGCCTGCACGGCGGGATCATTTTCTATCGCTGTCGCGGCCTGGGCCAGACGCTCCTGGCGCTCGCGCTGCGCCTGCATCGCCGGAGTTTCGCCCGAACCACTTTGCAACACGATCTCAACCCGCATGGGTTGCTGATAATACTCGCTCAGCGCGTCCTGTAAACGCTCCAGTTTGTCCTTGCTCGCCAATTGTTCGTGTGACGGCGCAATTCCCAGCGTCAACAGCGCACCATCGCGACGAACCAGGGTGGAATTCAACGCCAACTGGCGAATCACGCCCCCGACCTGCAACGCGGCCACCACCTGACTCCAGGCGGGTTCCGCAGAAGTCACACTTGGCGTGACGGGCGGGGTATTGACCGGCGCAGTGGCATGCATCGCCTCACCCCAGGGTGGCGGCTCATCCATCATCGGCGGTTCCAGCGCGTCCATCATGGGCGGCACATCGCTCACGTAGGGAGGAGGTTCCTCGTCAACGGGCGCAGCCATCGGCGCAGGGCGCGCAGGTTGAGCCACCCGTTGCGCACTGGCAGCAGGCATGGCACGTGGCGCGGACTTGCCCGAATTATTTTTGGCCAGGGCCGCACGCGCCGCCGCCAGCGGACTGGGCAAATCGGATTTCTCGCCGCGCGCAGCCGTGGCTTGCGGTGCGGCAGCGGGCGTTGTCGGCAAAGGCGCAGGCTCGGCCGCCACCTCAGTCGCCCGCACGGCCGGCGCTGACACCGGCTCGGCCGCTGGCATCACCGCCGGAGCGTGCTTGCCACTGCTGGGTGCCTTGGCGGAAGTCGCGGCAAACATTTCCGGATCGAACGCCAGCATGCGAATCAGGGTCATCTCAAAACCGGCACGGGCATCCAGTGCCAACGGCAAATCACGACGCCCGGTCAGCGCGATCTGGTAGTACAACTGCACATCTGCCGGCGACAACTGCTGCGCCAGGATTTCGTTGCCCGCCTCTTCCAGCGGATGCTCGGGCACCACTTGTTTGAGCGCCACGGCATGCAGCACCGACAGCAATTCTTCCAGCACCGCCATGAAATCGCTGCCCATCTGCGCCAATTCGTCCACCCGCGCCAACAGGGCTCGACCGTCTTTGGTCACCAGTGCCTGCAACAAGCCGGAGACATCATTGCGATCCATGGTACCCAGCATCGCCCGCACTTCGGCCTCGCGCACTGCACCGGCACCGTGGGAAATGGCCTGGTCGGTCAGACTCAGCGCATCACGCATACTGCCGGCAGCGGCACGCGCCACCAAACGGATGGCGGCAGAATCGAATTCGACGCCTTCCTGTCCCAACACATTGGACAGGTGGCCCACGATCTGGGCCAGCGGTATTACCTTGAGATTGAATTTGAGACAACGCGACAAAATCGTCACCGGCAGTTTCTGCGGATCAGTGGTCGCGAGAATGAATTTTACGTGGGGCGGCGGCTCTTCCAGGGTTTTGAGCAGCGCATTAAAGCTGTGATTGGACAGCATGTGCACCTCGTCGATGAGGTACACCTTGTAGCGGCCACGGGTCGGGGCGTACTGGACGTTTTCCAGCAGTTCGCGGGTGTCTTCCACTTTGGTGCGCGACGCGGCATCCACTTCCAGCAGATCAACGAAGCGACCCTGATCGATTTCCTGACAGGCCGAGCAGACGCCACAAGGACTGGCGCTAACGCCCTTATCGCAGTTCAGGGATTTGGCAAGAATGCGCCCCAGCGTGGTTTTGCCCACGCCGCGGGTACCGGTGAACAAATAAGCGTGATGCAGGCGGTTGTTGTCCAGGGCATTGATCAGTGCACGCAGTACGTGCTCCTGTCCCACCACCTCAGAAAATATGCGGGGCCGCCATTTGCGTGCCAGTACTTGGTAACTCATATGGCCCTGGTATCTGACTGAATTGGGCGGCGGCCCGTACCCGCCCTACCTCGGCGCACGAATCTACTGCTGCGGCTGCTTCCTTCCGGACCTGACCGGGTTCACAATATATCGTCGCGAGGGGACCGGCACGGGTCACCATAAATTTCACTGAAATTCAATGATTTCAGCATGTTGGAATCGCGTAACCGCGTGTGAACAAGACAGCGGCGACATTCCGACAAGAGGGCGCCATTATCCTGATTATTGGCCGCTGGGGCAAGCCCGCCGTTAAAACAGCTTGAAGATGTCGTGCAGCATGATCAATACGATGTCGATGGCGATCAACCAGATGATGATCCATTCCAGCATCGCCGAGTGCTTGTGCTTCTGCTCATCGGCCATCATCTCGAACAGCTCGTGGATAGTTTCCAGTCGCTTGTTGAGCACATCCAGCCGCTGTCTCAGCTCCAGATAGAGCACCACTTTGTCATAGAGGTGTTGCAACTCGGGGTATTCCCAAAAGAAGTCGGGCACGTCCAGCAAATCGTACTGCAGCACAATATTGCTCTTGGTCATAAACAGCCGGCCACGCATCTTGGCGATATCGCCGCGATTCATCTGCGTGTCCCCCACCCGGGCAATGTTGGCCGGAATGTGCTCGGTCTGCTGAATGGTTTGCTGCACTTCGGACTCAAACTGGCCCAGCTTGACCGACTGCGCCAGGCCGTGGGAAATCGCCAGTCGACTCATCAGCTCGTCGTCTTCCACCCTGATCAGGTCATTGCGCAGACTGGTATCGCCACAGCCCAGCTCGTACTCAAACGAGTCCTCTACCGGCTGCGACAACGGCTCCTGGGCATAATCCAGCAGCTTATCCTGCACTGCGGCACGCTCGTCGTAACTCAGTCCCCAGAACACCGCCACGCCGTAATCGAAGACAAACACTTCGCCATCGCGCCATTCCAGGTACAGCACGTTGCGATACAGGGCCGAGCGGTATTGGGAGAGCAACTGCTGCTGCATCTGCGCAAAGGCGAACTGCTTGCCCAGACAAACGACAAAAACTTCTCTGTTATCCATATAGTTAGCTTTATTGTGGCCAGGTTGTAGGTCTAACAACAGCACAGCAAAATGCGAGCCGACGCCCACACCGCCAGCAGCGATCATTTTTCAAGCAAACGATTGCAAGTACTCACTCACACCCATAAAGACTGATGCCTCCGACCGCCAAACGGGCTATCATTGCGCCCCATGAGCAGTTTCTTCCAGCAGCAGCGTAATCACTTTTTCCGCCCCCTCAACGGCAAATACCGCGAGCAGGTCATGGACTGCCTGAAGCTGCTCTACGCCCGTTGCTACAGCTCGCTGGCCGAATACAGCCGCAGCTTTGACCGCGACCAGATCATCGAACTGTTTCAGGAAGCCATCGCCCGCAGCCCCATCCTGGACGACGACGGCGAAGACGCCAGCCCCGCCCGCACCCCGCGCGAACACTCCGGCTGGATACTCAACCTGTTGCTGGAATACGGCTGGCTGGAACGCCAGATCGACGAAGCCAGCCTGAGCAGCAGTTACGCCTTCAGCCGCTTCGGTCGCCTGTTCACCCAGCCCATGCTGGAAACCAGCGGCGCACGCTTTCGCACCCGGCATCGCAACACCCGCAATACGCGCAATTCGCTGCAAAGTTTTCTCGACAAGGGCGAAGCCTACGATTTACTCGACGCGTTTGAATATTCCGAACGCATCATCAGCGACTTCACTGACGTTATTGCCGAACTCGACGAACGCAAACGCCAACTGGTCAAAGAAGTCGAAGCCCAGCAACTGATCCAAAGTGCCAGCGATGAATTTTTCCAGTTCATGGAAAATCGCTTCATGCCGGATTTGGCGGTGCGTTTATCCGCCGACAGCGTCGAAAAATATCGCGACCAGATCACCGACCTGACCAACAAGGCGCGACGCAAACGCAGCGAATTCAAAGCCGACGCCGAACGCGAGCTGCGCAAACTGGCCCCCGAATTACTGGATGATCCGCGCCAGTCGATTTATCTGAAAATTCTCGACAACATCGACCAGCGCCTGCATCGCGCCGCCGAAATCATGTTGCCGGCACTGCGCCATGCGCTGCATGGTTTCACCCGCCGCGCCGACATCATCATTCGCCAACTCAGTTTCAACAGCGGCGGTGCGCAAAGCGAATTGCTGCCGCTGTGCCAGCAACTGGCGCAACTCAGCGAAACCGAACAGGATCAGCGCCTGCAACAGGTGGGCGACTTGCTGGCCGAATTCCAATTGGGTTTTGTCGATCCCGACAGCCTGCGTCTGCCCGATCGAAAAATGGAACGCCGACTCAATACCGACAGCGAAGATCACGGCCAGATTGATCAGGATGCGCGACGCAATCTGTATTTGCAGCAAGTCATCGATCAGGCGTTCAGCTTTAACTCGCAGCAACTGCGAAATTACATTTTCCAGGCGCTGCAAAACCAGCAGGTCATTCGCAGCAGCCAATTGCCGATCAACAATGCCAACGAATTGCTGATGCTGGCGCATGCCATCGAAGTCGCCGCCAGCAATCACCTGTCGAGTGAATTCCGTTTCAAACTGCAATTCACTGGCGAACAAGTCAGCAATGAATTTTTCAGCCGCATGGATGATTTCACCATCGAGCTGCAACACAGCCCAACCTGAGCCCGAGCATGATTACCGAACAACTGCAAATCGCACTGGAAAAAGCCAATCTAAGCCTTGGCGAGTTCAAGGAACTGATCATTCGCCTGCTCAACTACGGCGTGCTGGTGCGCAACGAAAATCAAATCGAGCAACAACTGTACGATCGTTTCCTGCGCATTGCGCCGCTGGTCAACGACTATCTGTCCATCATCGACATCAAGCTGTACCACGACAGTCGATTTGAATTTGTTCGCGTTTATCCACCCGGCTCGCTGCTGCCCGGCGAAGACAGCGACAACAGCCTCAACACCAATTTGCGCCAGCGCTTGGCCGGTCACGAAGTGGCATTGATCCTGGTGCTGCGCGCCCAGTACGACAAAGCCCTGCGCGAAGGCCAGGTCGACGATCATGGCTATGTGCTCGAACCGCTGGAAGCCATCAGCATCGCCATGAAAAATCTGCTGGGCCGCAACCTGCCGGAAAAAGTCACTGAACGCAAAAAACTGTTCCATCGTTTACGCCGGCTGCGTCTGATTGAATATCGTCAGGAAATGGAATTCGACAATCACGATGCCTGGATAAAAATTCATCCCATGATCGTCAGCTTTGTCACCGATGCGGCACTGCAACAACTGCACAGCAGTGACCAACCTCTGCCCGAACAAGAACTGGACAGCGACTATGTTTCTTAAAAAATTCATCTATGTGAACTGGGGCAACATTCCCAACATGGAATTTGACATGGGGCCGGTGAACCTGCTGTCCGGCGGCAACGGTTCAGGCAAAACCACCGCTGCCGATGCGATCCAAACCATCATGACCGCCGCGCATGAAAATTTATTTCAGTTCAATCCCGGCCAGGACGAAACCACCCAGCGCGGTCGCGGCGGCAAAAAAGTTCGCACCTTGTCGTCCTACGTTTTAGGTTGTGATGACGGCAGCTTTGCCCGTGTCGACACCACCGACGGTTATCTCGCCGGCGTATTCCATCCGACCGAAGGCGAAAGCGCCTCGCCCTTCACCGCGGTCATTTGCATTCGCGCCTGGCTGGATCAGGCCGGCGGCCTGAACATGGCGCGCCAGGACGAATTATTTTTCCTGATCCTGCCCGAAGAACAATTGAGTCTGGCCGATTTTGTTCGCGAAGACATTGGCGGCAAATACGTCACCCCGATTGATCGCCTGCCCAAACTGCTGATCAAACAGTATGGCAATGCGCATGTGGAAAAATACGACACCAAAAAGGCCTACCTGCGTCGCCTGTACGCCATGCTGCGTGGCCGCGACGATGCCGTCAGCGAAAACGAAGCGGTGGCGGCGGCCCGGGCGTTTTCCCGTTTCATGGCCTACAAGCCGGTGCAAAGCATTAACAACTTCGTCGCCGAAGAAATTCTAGAACGCAAAAATCTGGATGAAGTGATTCACTCCATTTCCAGCCAGTTAAAAACCATTCATGCCATGGAACGCGATGCTGCGCGTCTGGTGGGTTCCATCGATTTGCTGCAGCAAACGCGACACCACTCGCAAACCTACATCGAGCAATGGATTGCGCAAAACACGCTGGACTACACGCTGGCGCAACACCAGCATCGTCAGCGCCAGCAGCAATACACCACCAGCAAACAGGCACAGCGCGACCTGATGCGCGCCATGCAGGAAAACAAGCAACAGTTGCAGCATATCGGCGAACAGCGCGAACTGGCGCGCCAGCAACTGGTTGAACTGGAGGCCAAACGCCTGGGCGTGCGTGTGCTGCAGGAAAAAGATCAACTGGAAAAACAGCAACAGGATTTGCAAAAACAATTAATCAGTCTGGCGCAACAATTGTTGCAGGAAGACAATACCTGGCAACAACAATTACAACTGGTTCGCAGCACCGACAACGCCCTCAACAACAGCGACCTGCTGACAGAACTGACTTCGCTGGATGCCGGCAAAACCCGCTCACTGTCCAAACAACTTTTACAGGATGCCCGGCAATCACTGGATTTTCGTTCGCTGGTCAATCGCGACTGGACCGGCGATTTGCGCGCGCTGGATCAACTGCACATTCAGGCACAACAGCTTCAACAATTGCATCACCAGTGGTCATCGTTGTGGACTGACAGCGTGCTGGCGCAACTGCAGCGCGTTGCCCAGCGCAATGAACAGCAACTGGAACAGCTCAAACCACAACTGGCGCGCAAACAACACGAAGTCGAACGCCTGCAGGATCACAAGGTAAGTTATCCGGCCTACGTCGAGCGCGCCATAACCGCGATACGCCAGCAATGCCCCAAGGCTGATCCTCGCGTGTTGTGCGATCACGTGGAAATCAGCGAACCCCACTGGCAGGCCGCCATCGAAGGCTATCTTGGCAATGCGCGTTTTTCCATTATCGTCGCCGCCGAATACGAAGCCGAAGCCACCCGCATCGTGCGCAACATGAGTGGCCGCGATAATCGGGCGCGCATCATTCAGGGACAAACTGCGCAAAGCGACGCGCAACGCATCAAACTCGACAGCAATTCCATCATTCACATCATGGAGTTCAGCCACGCCACTGCGCGCCATTATTTGACCGCCAGCTATGGCAGCGTGCAACGTGTCGACAACACCGAAGAACTGCGCCAGACCCGCCGAGGCATCACCGCCGATGGCGTGGGTTCGGGCAACTACAGCATGTGGCGCTGCGACATTGACGACAGCGAACTGGTATTCGGTGCCGCCGCACGTCAACGCGCATTGCTCGCCAAACAAACCGAACTGGCCAACCTGAACCGTCAGTTCCAACTGACCAGCGCCGAAGCACAACAAAGCAGCGACTTGCTCAAATCCGTGCAATCCCTGCGCGAGCTGCGCTTTAGCGATTTGATCAGCGACATGCTCGGCGTTCACAAACAAACTCAGCAACTGGAAACGCGGTTAAGCCATCTGGACTTGACTGAGTTTTCCGACATGGAACGCCAACTGGACTTGCTGCGTGATACTGAAAAAGCCTTCCGCGCCCAGGAAAATCAGCTCAACATCCATGAAGGCGAACTTCAGTCCGATCTGAAAAAACTGACGGACACCTGCAAGCAACTTTCGCAACTGCAGGACAGCACCGAACAGGCGGTTGAAAAGTGCGCTGAAAACCTGCGCGCCATCGCCAAGGTCTGGACCGATTTTGATGTACAACATCATCTGGATCAGGCCGAGCTGGAAATCGATTCGATCAACGCAAGCATTGCCGAAAAACAGCGCGAAGACATCAGCAAACAACTGCGCAGCAGCGAACGTCGCATGAACGATCTGCTGCAACAGCACAATGAACACTGCCGCCCGGTCGACCGGATTTTCTATCAGGGTCTGGACGCCAACTACGACAGCCAGTTGTTCAGCCGCATTTGCGATTTGCAAAAAGACATCGACCGCGTCTACAACATGCTGCGCAACAACATTCTGGTTGAAAAGCACCACAAGCTGAAAGAACTCAAGGACAGCTTCAACAACGCCTTCGTCACCAACTTGTGCCATTCCATTTACCAGTCCATCAGCGATGGCCAGCGGCAAATTGAAATGCTCAACAAGGAACTGCAGCATCACCGCTTTGGAGCTGATCGCGAAACCTTCCGCTTTGATAGCGAATGGATTCCTGAATATCGCACCTACGCCAAGTTTTTTGAGGATGTTATTAAAAACCCGACCCTGGGCGATGAGGTGACACTGTTCAATGCGGAACTCAGCAAGGCATCACAGAAAGTGCGCGATGAGCTGATGGCCATGCTGTTGTCCGACGACGAGCAAAAAGCCCTGGGCGAACTCGAGCGCATTGCCGATTATCGCAACTATCGCAGGTATGAAATTTACAAAGAAGTGGACGGCAAACCACCGATCGCACTCAGCGAATACGGCACCGGCAGCGGCGGCCAGTTGGAAACGCCCGCGTACATCATTCGTGCAGCGGCGATTACTTCGGCGTTCCGCTTCTCCGAAGGCAACAGTCATTTGCGTATGGTGCTGGTCGACGAGGCGTTCTCCAAAATGGATGAAACCCGCTCACGCGAGGTGATCAACTATTTGACAGAGTCGCTGGGCCTGCAATTGTTGTTCATCATGCCGACCAGTAAATGCGGTCC